>JAZGGY010000347.1:0-3997 GCA_036480675.1 bacterium
GCGGTGGAGCCGGCCTCCCTCGGCCGCGTGCGGGCGTTGTTCCGGTAACGCCGACGCGCCGGGCGTTTTTGTAGGGCCGCATGGCTGTGCGCCCCCTAGGCCGCACCTCGGACAAGGGACTTAAGCCTCTTGTTAACGCCTTGTCGTAGGGGCGTACCTTTAGGTGCGCCCACCTTAGCCTTTTAAAGATATGTCCGGGCCGACCTCGAGGTCGGCCCGTTTTGATTGGAATTACGTTCAATATTCTGCTATAGTTTAACCAAGAGGGCAGTAGCTTGAGGAGGCAAAGGGAAATGAGGAAACTCGCGATAACTACGGCCGCGGCGCTAACGGCGCTGACGGCCGTGTGCGCGTCCGGCGCGTGGGTGTACGAGGGACAGTGGGGTTCGTACGGTTCCGGGAAAGGGGAGTTCATACACCCGTACGGATTGGCAGTAGCCCCCGGCGGTAACGTATACGTGACCGACCACGGTAACCATCGCGTTCAATATTTCACGCCTATGGGTTCGTTTTTAGGTATGTGGGGTAGGCTCGGTACAGGCGAAGGCCAATTCATGAGAACCATGCACATAGCCGCAGCCGACAACGGCTATGTTTACGTCGCCGACCGTCACAATAACCGCGTTCAGTATTTCACGTCGGAGGGTTATATTTTAGGCAAATGGGGTTCGTACGGGACCGGTAACGGCGAATTTTATTACCCCACCGGGATAGGTATAGCGGCGAACGGCAACGTTTACGTATCCGATTATTTTAACGATCGCGTCCAATACTTCACCGCCGCGGGTTCATACCTCGGCAAGTGGGCCGTCTCGGGCCCCGGCCAATCTAACCGGCCTTGGGGCGTGGCCGTGTCGCCGAACGGGAACGTGTACGTCGTGGACCGAGGTAACGAACGTGTACAATACTTCACGGCCGACGGGTCTTTCCTCGGTATGTGGGGTTCTCCCGGGCACGGCGCCGGGCAATTCTTAGAGCCTCGTGGCCTCGCCGTTACGGTCCAAGGCAACGTTTACGTCGCTGACATGGGCCATAGTCGTATCCAATACTTTACGCCCACGGGTTCTTTCCTGGGTTTATTTCGCGGGGAATTCGTTTCCCCTTGGGACGTGGCTTTCCCGATAAGTGGCACGCCCGTTTACGTAGCTGATTCTTACCACCACCGCGTACAATATTTCAAATGGGAAAACCCCGCCGTCGCGCCCACGTCGCTGGGGAAGGTGAAGGCGCTATTCCGCTAACCGTCACGGCGCGGGTTGTTGCCAACTGACGCGTGCTTTTGTTATTCTGTAGGGGCGACTGGCAAGTCGCCCCCACAAGGCGTAACCCAAACAGGAGGTCAAACCTTGGCCCAGGGGGACTTCTTCCCGGAAATAGTTACCGGTCTGCCCCAGGCCGACGTTCCGCTCGCCGGCGTGCGCGCGTTCCTTCTGCAAGGCGACGACAAGCAGCTCGTCTTCATGACCTTCGCCGACGACGTCGACGTGCCCGAACACGACCACGCGGCGCAGTGGGGCGCGGTCCTGGACGGCGAGATCGAGCTGACCGTCGGCGGCGAGACGTTTACCTTTCGAAAAGGCGATACGTACTCCATCCCCGCCGGCGTCCCCCACAGCGCGCGCGTCAAAGGCGGCTCGAGCCTCCAGGACCTCTTCGACCAGGCCGACCGCTACCGCGCTAAGTAGGGGCGCAAGGCCTTGCGCCCTTGGCGTCGGTCATTACCAACCGACGCGTCATGGTGTTGTTCTGTAGGGGCGGCTGGCGAGTCGCCCCCACAAGGCGTTATTCAAACAGGAGGTTGAACCTTGGCCCAAGAGGACTTCTTTCCGGAAATCATAACCAACCTGCCGCGGGCCGACGTCCCCGGCGAGCGCGTGCGGGCGTACCTCTTGCAGGGCGAGCGTAAGCAGGTGGTCTTCGTCGCGTTCGACGACGACGACGACGCGCCCGAGGAGTCGCACGCGGCGCAGTGGGTCGTCGTCCTGGACGGCGAGGTCGAGCTGACGATGGCCGGCGAGAAGGCCGTTTACCGGAGAGGCGATACGTACTTCGTTCCCGCCGGCGCCCCGCATACCGCCCATATTAAAGCGGGCTCCCGTCTGATGGACATCTTCGACGAGGCGGACCGCTACCGGCCCAAGTAGGGGCGACGGGGGAGGAGAGATGAAGAAGATTACGCGCGCCATAGCTTTGGCTTTACTCGCCGCCGGCGGCCCTACGGCGGGGGAGGCCGCCGTCGCGTACGAATACGCCGGCGAGTGGAACCGCTGCGGCCTCGCGCCCGCCGAGGGCGAGGAGGCGCCGGTTTTCATGCGGCCCACTCGTATTGCGGTGGGGCCCGACGGTACGGTTTACGTAACTGAAGACTCCGCTCCAGGCGTGTATTATTTCACGCCGGACGGCTCGTACCTGGGTACGTTGCTGCCCCCGCCCGAAAGCGAGTCGGCGTTGTTTGCGTCCCGAGGCGTCGCCGTAGCGGCGGACGGGACCGTGTACGTGGCCGACGTTTACGACCTTCGCATCGTCGTTTACGACGCCGAGCGTTCTTACGTTACGGATTGGCCGGCGCCGTATGGCCGCGTCTGGGGGAGTGTATATTCGCCGATTATCGAAGACGTGGCCGTCGCCGCGGACGGGAATATCTACCTCAGTTACAGGAGCGGCGCGCCGCTCAAGGCTATATGCGGCCCTTCGGTAGGTATCGATTGTTTTACCCCCGCCGGTTCTCTGGTCGCTCATTGGGTCGTATCCGGGTACGGCATAGGCGTAGGCCCGTACGGCGCGGTGTACGTCGCGGACTACGGCTATAACTTTATCGAATATTACGGCTCGCGCGGCGACTACCTTGGCTTTTGGGGTGTGGGCGATTCCGGCTCCGGCGAATTGCTACAACCCACGGATGTCGCCGTCGGCCCGGGCGGGACCGTCTTCGTCGCCGACGCCCGCAACTACCGCATCCAATACTTCACCCCCGGCGGCTCGTACCTGGGCCAGTGGGGCGCGGTCGGCACGGACGCCGGCCGGTTCCGTTGGATTACGGCGCTGGCCGTAGGCCCCAACGGCTGGGTCTACGTCGTCGACCGCGGCAACGGCCGGATACAATATTTTAAGCCGGTGGTAAAGTGGGACGAACAATAATACTTGCCTAACCACCCCCGCCCCCGTTTAACCGCATTTAGCCCCCTTTAGCACGTTGACTGCGGCGTACGGTTCGTTTATGGTATAAACAAAGCGGGGCCAACGTTACGTCGATTAACTTGACGACACGCGTTTCGTTGTGGTATATAATTGAGCGTGAACGGTGCGCACGGAGATGACCGCATGAGCTGCGAAGGAAAATGGATCGCGTACGACGAAAGCGGCGAAAAGCCCGTAGCGGTAGATAGTTCCGCCGAGAAGGCTTTCGACGAGGCTAAGTCAAAGGGCGTCGAACACCCGGTGCTCGCTTTCTGCCCCCCCGAGGGGTGTACCGCCTTTTACGGCGTCCGATGAAGTTCGATTGGCATAAACTAAGAGAAGATAGGGCCGGCACTCTTGTAACTATAAAAGAAGTACCGGCCATTTTGATAAGGTTTTGCCGTGGGGAAGACTATATCGATATATACGGCATAGTTGACTCCGGCGCCGACGAAACTATTCTTCCCGGGTGGGTCGCCCGGAAACTGGGTATAGAAATAACGGCGGGCGAATTAAGAAAAGGCGTCGGTTGCGGCGGCCCGTTTGATTTTTATTATTTCAAGGAGATTAAAGTCTCCGTGGGCGGCGACGACTTTAAGATCCCGGTGTGTTTCGTGGACGACGACGGCCAGCCTCCCCTCCTCGGGTTATCGGGCATTTTCGCACGATATAAGGTCGTAATAGACGCCAAGAAAAAGACTATCGAGCTGAAGCCGTATAGATGACCGCCGCTTGTCTGTTTTATTCCCTCTCCCCTCACCACCCCCGCTCCCTTTTAACCGCATTTAGCCCTCTTTAGCGCGTTGACTAATACCTCGCC
>JAZGGY010000348.1:0-5773 GCA_036480675.1 bacterium
TCGTTACCTCCGAACCCACTTCCCGGCCGGCGATGGTTAATTCGCCGCCGTGGGCGTTAATTATCTTAAAACACAACGGCAGGCCGAGGCCGACGCCGTCGGGTTTCGTAGTGAAGAACGGCTCCAACGCCCGCTCCGCTTCCTCGGGCGAAATCCCCTGGCCGGTATCGGCGAACGAAAGGGTTATCGTCCCCCGGTCGGCGCCGCTGAGTTCGGAGCGGATTCTCAAAATCCCCCCCTCGGGCATAGCCTGGCGGGCGTTAACTACGACGTTCGTAAAAACCAATTTCATCAAACCCGGATCGACGAAGACAGGCGGCACCCCCTCGGCGGATTCTAATTCGACCGTTACGTCGGACGCGGTCAAGTTCGCGTCTTCGGACTTCACGACCTCCCGGATCAAAGCGTTTACGTCGCAACGCTGCCGTTCCGGCGTGAGCGGTCTCGCGAAATCGAAGAACCTTTTAAGCAACTTTTCGACCTTACGGACTCCCTCCAAGATCCAATCAGCGCTCTCCGTATCAAGGTCCGCGCTCGCGAGTTCGCGTTTCGCAACGGCCGCGGAAGTCGCTATCGCAGCCAAAGGGTTTCTAACCTCGTGCGCTATCCCGGTAGTCATTTCGCCGATGGCCGCGAGGCGGTCCAACCTGGCGACCTCCTCCTCCAACCGTTTTTTCTCGGTAACGTCTCGTATTACGGCCGTAAAAGCTCCGCCGTTGCTCGCGCCCGGATTGGAAAACGAGACTTCGGCCGGAAACTCCTCGCCGTCTTTGCGAGTCAACGACGTCGCCATAATCCCGCAACCCGCAGTCGCGTTTTGCCGTCCGAGGTGACGCACGACCTCCCGGCCGAAAGCGTCCCGGGCCACCTGCGGTACGAGCGTCGTGAATGATTTACTCACCATCTCCTCGGAGGAATAACCGAACATAAGCTCGGCCCCCCGGCTCGAGAACGCTATGAGGCCGTCTTCGTCGACGCTCAAAACGGCCTCCCGGGCCGTCTCCACCAACGAGCGGTATTTCTCCTCGGAGGTGTGGAGCGCTTTCTCCAGGCTCTTCCGCTCGCGAGCGAGTCCGGCCCGGTCCAGCACGGCCGTCACGGTCGCTGGTAATTTCTTTATGTGCTGAACCGACTTGACGACATAATCGGCCGCGCCCCGTTTCAGCGCGGCTACCGCGACCTCCTCGTTGCCGGTTCCCGTCAACAAGATAACGGGCGTATCGGGTCGCACGGTCTGGACGATCTCCAAGACCTCGAGGCCGTCGAGGCCCAGTATGTTAAAATCGGAGATGACGAGGTCGAATTCTTCGGCGGCGAGCTTCTCCTCCAGTTCGAGCCGCGACAACGCCTCGACGACCTCGTAGTCCTCTTCCTCCCGGGCCAGAGCCCGCTTAACGAGCCCGCGGTCGTCCTCGCTGTCGTCGATTATAAGGGCCCTAATGGCCGGCAACGGCCTGCACCTCGATCCTCGGCGGCGACGTATTGAGTGCCAACCAGTAACTCTCGATTTCGGCGACGACGTCGGAAAACTTTTCGAAAGCTACCGGTTTTATAAGATAGCTGTTCGCCCCCAGATCGTAACTGCGCCTGATATCCGCGGCCTCGCTCGACGAGGTCAGGATAACGACCGGTATCCTCCTGGTTCGTGAAGCCCCCTTTATTACTCGCAAGACTTCGAAGCCGTCGACGCGGGGCATCTTCAAATCCAGGATAATTAGTTCGGGAAGGGGGTAGCGCCGGCGGTCGTCGTAGGGCGGGCCACCCAAGAGATATTTTATGGCTTCGGCGCCGTCGCGGGCGAACTCCACCCGCTTGGGCAACCGCGTCTTGTGGAACGCGCGACGAATCAACATCACGTCGTCGTCGTTATCCTCCACTACCAGTATTACCGCGTCGCTCGGGTTCATATTCGTCACCTCGCATATCCCGTCGTACCGAAACTCCCAAAGTGCTAGGCGCTAACGGCGCCCCGCGTACGCCGCCGTCGGCGCGTTACGCGTTTCGAATCGTGCGCGTCGTACCGGCCGGCAAAATATGTGTCTCTAAACGTCGTCCTCGCCGCGGCCCTCAACGCAATCCCTGCTCCCCTCCGCCTTCGCGGCCGGCGAGCCAATAACTCTCTATCTCGCTCGCTACGCCGGCGAAACTGCGGCCCGCGTGCGGTTTCACAAAATACACGCTGGCGCCGAGGTCGTAAGTGCGGGACACGCTCCCCGTCTCTTTGACGTCCGTTAAAATTACCACCGTAACGCCGTAGAGGTCATCGTGAGCCCTTATCATCTTCAATACGTCGTAACCGTCAACGCGGGGCATTTTCAAGTCCAGGATAATGAGCACCGGCAGCGGGTACCGTCCCCGGTCCTCGTAAGGCGGAGCGGCGGTGATATAGGCCACGGCCTCCGCGCCGCTTCGGGCAACCTCCACCCGCTTCGGAAGTGCCGTCCTCCCTAAAGCCCGCGTAATCAGCCTTACGTCGTCGTCGTTATCTTCTATGAGAAGTACGACCGCCTCTTCTTCAGCCAAAATTAACCTCCGTAGCTGTCGCCCTCGCCTCGCTCACCGGGCACCTCAAAGAAAAAGGTAGTTCCGTCCCCCGGCTTGGACTCGTACCATATCCGCCCCCCGTGCGCCGTTACGACCTTCTTGGCGCTGGCCAAGCCTATCCCCGTTCCGGGATACTCGTCTTCGGTGTGAAGCCGCTGAAAAATATCGAATACTTTATCCTGGAACTTCATATCGAGGCCGATGCCGTTATCCTCGACGGCGAAGACGACTTTCTCGCCTTCCTCGCGGCAGGATATCTTCACCTCCGGCGTCACGTCGGCCTTGCCGTACTTTATCGCGTTCCCGACCAGGTTATTCAACAACACAAACAGCATCGAACGGTCGCCGTTGACCCGCGGTAACGGCCCGGCCACCTCAACCCGCGCGCCGGCGGCCTTGATGCTTTCGTCCAGCTCCCCCAACGCGACGGCGACGAGTTCGTTCATATCCACGATCTCGTAATCGACGCCGCTCCTCCCGAGCTGGGAGTAATTCAGTAAATCGTTTATCAGACGGTCCATCCGGACGGCGGCGCCGACGATGCGCTCCAGGAAGTCCCGGCCGTCTTCGTCCAGCTTCTCGTGATAGTCGTCCAGGACCGCGCGGGAAAAGCCCTCGACGGAGCGAAGGGGGGCGCGCAAGTCGTGCGAGACGGAATAAGCAAACGACTCGAGCTCGCGGTTCTTGGCCTCGAGCGCGGCCGTACGTTCCTTTACCATCCGGTTGAGGGCACGGTTGTGGGCGATTATTTCCTCCTCGAGCGCCTTGCTCTCGGAGATATCCGTAGCGACGGCGCAACATACCTGGCCGCCGTTGAGCCACGGCACGGACCGCACGTTGATCCGCAGCCATCGCCCGAGCTTCTCGTTAAACGCCTCGCGCGTATAAGTTTCTTCACCGCCACCCGCGAATACCTTCGCGATATCGCAGCCGTGACATGGCACCTCCAGGCCCCAGATCGCCCGGTAACAGGGTTGGCCCGCCAGACCTTTGCCGAGGGCCGCTTCCGTGGTCTCGTTCGTAAATAGGATTTCGTACGTATCCGGGTCCAGGACGTACACCAGCTCGCCCATATTGTGCAGGACGTTCTCCAGAACCCATTTTTGCTCGCGCACGACTTTCTCCTGCTCGCGACGCTCGGTGAGGTCGTAGACGAATACCAGGTGCGCCGGCCGGTCCCCATATTGAATTTGGCTCGCCGTCGCGGCGACCGGGACCTCCCGGCCGTCCCGCGTTAGCAGGCAGGTCTCGTACGCCCGGGCCGGTTCGACCCCCGGTTCATATCGTTCGTACTGGTCGGCCACCTCCTTATGTAGGCGCGGCGGAACGACCGCAAAAAACTCTTTCCCGGCCAGCTCGTCTCCGGCGTACCCGACCATGTCGGCGAACGCGCCGTTCGCGAAAGCCAACCGCCCCTCCTGGACGATGAGGATGCCGTCGCGGGCCTGCTCGACAAGGGTGCGGTATTTCTCTTCGGATTCCCGCACCGCCGCCTCCGCCCGCTTCCGGTCCGTTATGTCTCTGGTCGTCGCGACAAATCCCGTTGGCCTGCCGTCGGCGTCCTTCATCAACGTCGCGCTCACCTCGCCGGGATAACCGGTACGGTCCTTCCCCAGAAACGTGAGTTCCAAATTGCGAACGCCTCCCTCCTTGATCGCCTTTTGAAATTCCGCCGCGGCCTTCGCCCGGACCTCCGGAGCCAGGAGCTCGAAGAACTTTTTCCCCACGAGATCCTCGGCGCGGTCGAAGCCGTGCAACGCGGCCGACTGGGGCGAGGCGTAGGTTATTTCGCCGTCGAAGTTCGTGGTCGACACCCCTCCAGGTAACGTCTCGACAAGCTTCCGGTACGTCTCCTCCGACGCGCGGAGTTTCTCCAGCGTCTCGGTAAGTTCCGCCGTGCGCTCTTCTACGCGGACCTCGAGGTCGTCGCGCGCCCGGCGTACTTCCTTCTCGGCGCGTTTGCGACCTGTGATGTCTTCGATTACGCCGTCGAAATACGCGACGTCGTCGCCGTCATAAACCGCCCGCGCCGACAACGAGCCCCAGAACTCGCCTCCGTCCCGGCGCTTGAAAAGAGTCTCGAACCCTTCTACCGCCCCTTCGGCGCGGATCTTTTCCGCAAACCGCGCTCGTTCGCCGCGGTCCGCGTATAAATCCACGACCCGTACGCCCGCCAAGTCCTCCTCCCGGTCGTAACCGAACATAGAGGCGAGGGCGGGGTTGCCCGAGACGACGCGTCCCTTCGGATCGGGGGTCGTGCGATAAATCCCCACCGGCAGGTTCTCGGCGAGAGTCCGGTACGCCTCCTCGCTCTTAACGAGGGCTTCTTCCGCCTCCCGCTTTTCCCGCGCGAGCCGGCGCCCGGAGAGAACCTGCTCGACTACCAGCGGCAATAACTCCAGGTACCCGCCCTCCACGTCCTTCACGACGTAGTCCGAGGCCCCCAGTTTGATCGCCTTGGCGGCCGTCCTCTCGTCGCCCGTGCCGGTGACCATAATTGTGGGAGGCAAGCGATCCCGAAAGCTCAGGATCCGGATCACCTCCAGGCCGCTGTGGACGGGCATCTCCTGGTCAACGAGGAGGAAGTCGTACGTCTTCTCCTCCATCACCTCCAAACCCCGGCCGCCGTCCGAGGCGACGTCGACGACGTAGCCGTCGCGCTCCAGCTTTTTCTTAACGAGGCGAGCTAGGCCGGCGTCGTCTTCCATATAGAGAACCTTTACCGGTTCGGGTTTCGACACTTGGGTCACTCCTCCTCCGGAATCGTGACGACGGAAAAGAACAAGCCTAGATTACGTACGGCCTCCGCGAACCGGTCGTAATCCACCGGCTTCGTGATGAAGACGTTGCAGCCGAGGTCGTAGCACCGCTCGACCTCCCGGGGGTCGTCGGTCGTGGTCAGGACGACCACGGGGATCTTTTTGGCCCGTTCGTCGGCCTTCATCCGCTCGAGCACCCGGTACCCGTCGATCCGGGGAAGTCTCAGGTCCAGCAGGACCAACACCGGCGCGGGAAGATCGAGGCCGGAAGCGTCGTCGTTCCCGAGGAGGTAATCGAGGACCTCCTGGCCGTCGCCGAAAAGTTGGATGTCGTTGGAGATCTTAGACCGGCGCAGGTTCTTCTCGATCAAACGGGCGTGCCCCGGGTCGTCCTCCACCAAAAGGATCTTTACCTCCCGCGTGTTAGGCATAGTCGGTTCATCTCGCTTTTTCGTTCGGGATCGTAAACG
>JAZGGY010000349.1:0-9467 GCA_036480675.1 bacterium
CACCCTCCAGATGGGTTTCGAGAACGCGGACGACCACCGCTACCTCCGAAGCATAGCGGAGAGATACGGCCTATACTTCTCGCGCGCGGGCAACGGTATCTGCCACCAGGTACATCTCGAGCGCTTCGGCGCGCCGGGTAAAACGCTCCTGGGCTCGGACAGCCACACGCCCACCGGCGGCGGCTTAGGCATGATCTCTATCGGCGCCGGCGGCCTCGACGTGGCCTTGGCGATGGCCGGCGGACCTTTCTGGCTGACGTATCCCCGCGTGGTGGGCGTAAAATTGACGGGCGAGTTGAGCGATTGGGTCGCGGCCAAAGACGTTATATTAACCCTTCTTAAGATGCTGACTACCAAGGGGAACGTCGGTACCGTAATGGAATACTTCGGCCCGGGCGTCGAGACGCTGTCGGTACCGGAGCGCGCGACCATTACCAACATGGGCGCCGAGCTCGGCGTTACGACGTCCGTCTTCCCCTCCGACCGCGTCGCCAAGGCTTTCCTCGAGGCGCAGGGGCGCGGCGACGTGTGGCAGGAGCTGGCCGCGGACGCGGACGCCGAATACGACCGCGTCGTCGAAATCGACCTCTCCGCCGTCGAGCCTATGGTAGCGCAACCCCACAGCCCCGACAACGTCGTACCGGTGCGCGAGGTAGCGGGCCTGCAAGTGGACCAGGTTTGCATCGGCTCGTGCACCAACTCATCGTACAAGGACCTGGCGACCGTCGCCGGGATATTGGACGGCAAGGCGATAGCGCCCAACGTAAGTTTCGTCGTCGCGCCCGGGTCGAAGCAGGTACTGCGTATGATCGCCGACGACGGCCACCTCGCCAAGCTGGTGGCCGCCGGAGCCCGCGTCGCCGAGGCGGCCTGCGGCTTCTGCATCGGCATGGGCCAGGCGCCGGCTTCGGAGGCCGTATCCGTCAGGACCAGCAACCGCAACTTCAAGGGACGCTCCGGCACGATGTCCGCACTGGTTTACTTGACGAGCCCGGAGACGGCGGCCGTCGCGGCGTGGAAGGGCGAATTCCTCGACCCCCGCGACGCCGGCATCCCTTATCCCCGCGTAGCGGTCCCCGCAACGTTCACCATAGACGACGACCTGACCTCCCACGTCCACGACGCCGACGCCGAGATCGTCCGCGGCCCCAACATCGGCGAGCCGCCGACCAACGTCCCGCTTCCCGACAAGCTGGAGGCCGAGGTGACGTTGAAGGTCGGCGATAAGATCACGACCGACCATATAATGCCGGCCGGGCCGCGGCTCAAATACCGCTCCAACGTGGAGGCTTACTCTCAATTCGTCTTCGAGGACGTGGACGCGACCTTCGCCGCGCGGGCGAAGGAAAACGCGGCGCGGGGATTGCATAACGTCGTCGTAGCCGGCGAGAGCTACGGCCAGGGCTCGAGCCGGGAGCACGCCGCGCTGTGCCCGATGTACCTGGGCGTAAAAGCGGTCCTGGCGAAATCCTTCGAGCGCATCCACGCCGCGAACCTGGTCAACTTCGGCATCCTGCCGCTAACGTTCCGCGACGCCGGCGACTACGAAAAACTGGAGGCCGGCGACCGGCTCAAGCTGGAAAACCTCCACCAAAAGCTGCGCTCCGAAAAACCGCTCACGGTAAAAAACGAAACCAAAGGTTACTCGCTCGAAGCGGCCCACGAATTGAGCGAGCGGCAAATCGCCATCGTCAAGGCCGGCGGTTTGCTCAACTACCAACGTTCCCAATCGTAGGAGAGGCGATGTTCGAAAAAGTCAAAGTGCCCGAAGAAGGCCACAAAATCGAAATCGCGGGCGACGCGCTGCGCGTACCCGACGACCCCATAATCTCGTTCATCGAGGGCGACGGCATCGGCCCCGACATCTGGGCCGCGACGCGACGCGTCATGGACGCCGCGGCGGAGAAGAAGTACGGCGGCGACCGCAAGATCGTGTGGATGGAAATATTCGCCGGCGACAAGGCCCAACGCGTCTACGGCGAGGGTGTTGTTATGCCGGACGACACGCTCCGGGCCATACCGGAATTCGTTGTCGCCATAAAAGGGCCGCTGACGACGCCGGTGGGCGGCGGCTACCGCAGCCTCAACGTTACGATGCGCCAAAAGCTCGATCTGTACGCGTGCGTGCGGCCCGTGCGGTGGATACCGGGCGTGCCCAGCCCCGTCAAACACCCCGAGAAACTGAACGTCGTGATATTCCGCGAGAATACGGAGGACGTATACGCCGGCATCGAGTGGCGCGAGGGGACGCCGGAGGTCGCCAAGGTGCTGGCGTTCTTGAACGAGGAGATGGGCCGTAACATCAGGCTCGACTCCGGCGTGGGCGTTAAACCCATAAGCGTTACCGCGACCAAGAACATCGCCCGCAAGGCCCTCCGCTACGCCCGCGACCGGAAGCTGCCCAGCGTCACCTTCGTCCACAAGGGCAACATCATGAAGTTCACCGAGGGCGCGTTCAAGGACTGGGGCTACGAGCTCGCCCGCGAGGAGTTCGGCGACGAGACCGTCACCGAGGCCGAGCTGTGGGAGAAATACGACGGGAAAGTCCCCTCCGGCAAGACAGTGGTGAAGGACCGCATCGCCGACTCCATGTTCCAACAGATTTTGCTGCGGCCTGACGAGTACAGCGTCCTGGTTACGCCCAACCTCAACGGCGACTATCTGTCGGACGCCGCCGCGGCCCAGGTGGGCGGCCTGGGGATGGCGCCGGGCGCGAACATAGGCGACTTCGTGGCGCTGTTCGAGGCCACCCACGGCACGGCACCCAAGTACGCCGGCCAGGATAAAGTAAACCCCTCTTCGTTAATCTTATCGGGCGTTATGATGTTGGAGTATTTAGGGTGGCAGGAGGCGGCGGACGCCGTCGTGGCGGCGATGGCCAAAACGATACAAGAGAAAGTAGTTACGTACGACCTCGCCCGCCAGATGGAGGGCGCGCGCAAGGTAAAGACCAGCGAGTACGCGGCGCGCATCGCGGAGAACATAAGTTAGCGGGCCGGGCCCCGCAGGCCGCGGAAGGGGCCGCGGCTTTTCTATTGCCGATCGACCGCGGCCTTGTTAAAATCACGGAACCGCTATAGGCCCGGGCCGTGCTCCTTTCGCCGGGGTCGGCGCGTGGGAGGGCCGGCCGGCGCCGAGGCGTTATCATTCCGATATGCCGCATTCGGGCGGCGGACGCGGCCATTCGGCTTGGAGGAAAAATGGCTTTCTACTACCAGATAAGGTTGAGCGGCGGCGCGGAGATAGACCTCCACCTGGCGTCCAAGATACTCGCGGAAGCGCTCGCCGTCTACGAGGATAAAAACGTGGTGCAGCATATCACGTACGGCCCCGAAGCTCGCGGCGCCGCGGTGCGGACGGACCTCATCGTCAGCGACCAGGAGATCTACCGGCCGAAAGCGACAGAGGTAGACCTGCTGGTCGCGCTCACGCAGGAGGCCGTCGACCGCTATGCCGGCGACCTAAATAAGCAGGGGTATCTGCTGGTGGACCACGACGCCGTGCGGCGCCCGCCCGAAGGGTCGTTCCGCGTCTACCGGCTGCCCTTCGTCGAGGGCGCCCGGGAACTCGGCGAACCCCGGCTGGCGAGCATCATCGTGCTGGGCTCTGTCACGGCACTGTCGCCCGCCCATAACCGGCGGGCGGTGGAAGACGCGCTGCTGGCCCGGATTCCGCCGGGGACGGAGGACCCGCACCGCGCGGCGTTCGATTTCGGCTTCAAGAAGATGAAAGAGCTACTCTGATTATGCCCCGTCGTTACGAAAGACTGTGCGAACAGGCCGGCGAGTTCAGCAACTACACGGCGAAGTACCTGCAGCAGATAGGCGCCGTCATCGCCGAGTTCACCACCAGCCTCGAGCAGGCCGGCCTGCGCGACGAGGTGCACCTGTGGCAGCCGGCCTGGAACCTCGAGCGCGAGATGGACATCGTATCCCACGTCGCCCCCGAGGGACAGGAGCGCATCCGGTACCTCGGATGCTACTACGGCCTCCAGTATCTGCGCATGAACATCCAGGCCGTCGAGGCGCTGCGGGCCGACGTCGTCCCGGGCGCGAGCCGCGAAGAGGTCTACCGCGAATTCCTGACGAACACCGGCGCCAGCTACTCGCAGCTGGTCGTGACGTTCATGCGGAAGGTGCTGGACATCCTGGTCGGCGCCGAGGAGCTGCCGCCGTTTGTGATCTGCGGCGTGGGCACCCTCACCGACCAGGACGACGTCGACATCGCCGTCGTGGTGGAGAGCGAAGAAAACCGGGACGCCCTCAACCGGGTTCTGGGTCGCCTCAGCTCCGTTATGCTGCGGTACGCGACGCGGTTTCATTTCTACCTCTCGGAGAACGTCTCGCCGGAGAGCTTCGCCACGTCGCTGTCGGAATATCGCGAGTTCGCGGAGACCCGCCCGGGAGATTACATCGTCATCTCGGAGCTATTGAACGCCGAGCCGCTCTACGGCGACCGCGCCCTCTTCGACCGGCTGCGGGAAGAGATAACCGAACGCTATTACGCCGACAGCGGCGCCGACAAGATCTACCACGAGGGCTTCGTCCGCGGCGCCCTGGGCGATGCCGTGTCGCTCGTCCATCGCGACTACGAGGGCGATCGCATCGTCCCCAAGGAGGACGCGCTGCGCGTTATAAAGAGCCTGATCCACATCAAGCGTACCATCCACGGCCTCCGCGAGCCCAACGTCTGGCACAACCTGAAGCGCCTCTCCGACATCGAACCATGGAACGCCGAAAAGAACGACCTCCTCGAGGACAGCCTCGTCTTCTTCGAGGTGCTCCGCTACCTCTACCAACTGCTCGTCGTCCAGGACGAGGTTATCATACTCGATACGCCGGTTATGACGCAGAACCTGGCGCGGGTGGCCGCCGCCATGGGGTACCGCCGGCGCGGCACGGTGGGCCCGGAAGAGACGTTGCTGGTCCACTACTACGACTCGGTGGATAAAATACGCGCCGTGGCCGAAGTTCTGGCCCAAGAGGTCGAAGAAAACTTGCGGAGCTCCTCCATCTTCTTGGAGCTGGCGTCCGCGACGCCGAGGCCGCCGGGGGAACTTTTGAATAGTACGTTGAAATTAATACGGTTCCTGGCAAAAACCGCCTTCTGGGACGACGTCTTCGAGCTGCTGGTGGCCTCCGACAAAAAACTCCTCCGCGCGCTGGTCCACGACTTCAACACCCTCCCCCCGGAAAAGCACGAACGGCGCGTCAACGAGCTAGTGGGCCTCGTCAAGCGGAACGCCGAACTCTTCATGAAGCTGCTGGTCTTGCTGGGAGAAAACCGCGACGAGGTGGACGCGGGCGAACTCTTCGGCGCCATGGGCACGGCCTTCCTGCGCGAGTTCGAGACCTTCTACAACCCGGCCCGCGAAGCGGCCCGTCTCTTCGCCGCGCAACCGGCCTTGCTCAATCGCTACCTCGCCGAAGTCGACTACGACACCGCCCGCCGCTTTATGAAACTCGTATCGCGCGAAGTGAACGTCCCGTCGCTCAAGCCGGCCGCGGCGTCGCTGCGCGGCCTGTGCCGGTTGAGGTATTACGGCTCGGCGTACCTGCGCCGTTACCTGCAGACCGCCTTAAAGAAGTACCCGGACTGCCTGTACCTGCTAGACGAAATGGACGCGTTGGCCGAGAAGTCGCAGGGGATATTGGCCGAGGCCGCCATCGTCCCGACGCCCGCGGCGAAGAAGAGACTGCTGGGGGATTATTACGACCTCGAGCTGCTGCGGATCGGATTGATGACCCTAAAAGGCGCCACCATCGAAGATACCAACGCCCAGTACACGGAGTTTTCGGACAACTACCTGAACTACCTCTTTGACGCTTGCCGCGAGGAGCTGGCCGAAGAATACGGCCGTTGGGTCACCTCGTTCGACCTGATGGCGATATACGCCGCCGGCGGCCACGCCCGCGAGTGGGCCTTCAACGACGACTACGACCTCATCGTACTGATAGACACCGAAGACGAAAAGCTCCAGGAGTTGGGCGGCGCCGTGATTTCGGCCATGAGCGCCGAAATATGCAAACGCGGCATGATGCCCCACTACCGCTTCCTCGAGCACTTCGGCAGCTACGTCATACCGGTGGGCCAGCTAGAGGCGTTCTTCCGCCGCGAGAACCAGACCGACTTCATCGAGAAATCGCAGCTCCTCGAGTCGCGGCTCATCGTCGGCACCTCCACCTTCGAGGAAGACACCCACGAACGCATTATCAAACCGTTCATCTTCGCCCGCGCCGACGATTACGTCGCCGACATGAAGGCCGAGATGGCGTCGCGGCAGAAAGCGGTGGGCGACGTCTTCCTCCCCAACAACGTCAAGGAGTGCGTCGGCGGCCTGCGCGACATCGTTATGGCCATCCTGATCTGCAAAGCCCGCTTCGGCATCCGCGACCCCATCACCTCCCGCATCCTGGACGGCATCGGAAGGGTTTACCCCCAGGCCGGCCTGGAGCTCAGGTCGCTTTACAACTCGATGTGCTTTCTCAAAAACCTGCGAGACGTCTACCGCCTCACGGTGTGTCTGGACGACAACCTCGACTTCGAGCACGCCGACGTGGTGGGCGAGATCCTGGGCTTCGAAGGGGAAGCGCCGGGCGAGAGGGGCCGACAAGTCAAGGACGCGTTCGAACGCACGACGGCCAAAGTGGCGGAGGAAATCGAGTCCGTACTCGCGAAAGTCACTTAATACCCGGGGACGCCCCAAACGAAAAGCCGCCTCGCAGGGCGGCCTTTTTATTCGCCGGCGTGTCGGCTACACCGCGGCGGCGGCGTACTTCTCCAGCGCCGGCGCCTTTACCTTATGGCGGTGGAGGCCCACTTCCTCCAGCGTTAAACCCTGCGCCAGGCCCAATAACTGGAAGTAGTAAACCGCGGGCGTCTTGAGGCTCTCGTCGTCGTACTGCCGCGCGAGGCGGAGCTGGCCCAGGTCGAACTCGTTGAAGCACGACGGGCACACGACGCCCAGGACGTCCGCCTTCACCGCGGCCACCGACTTCAACAGCTCGTACATCATCTCCGACGGCGCCTCCTCGTGCTTGCAGGCCTTGCCGCAGCACAGGATCCACTCGTCGTGGCGGACCGGCGTGGCGCCGAGGGCGGCGATCAGGTCGTCCAATATATGGGGGTCGTCGGGGTCGTCGACCTTCATAATGTGCGACGGCTTTAGGAGGTGGCAGCCGTAGTGAATCGCAACCCGCAAATCCTCCAGCGGCCGCACCACCGACGCCGCTACCGCCTCGACGCTCACCTCGTCGCGGATGAGCGTCGCGACGTGCCGCACCGTCGACGTCCCCCGGTACTCCTTACCCACGCGCGCCAGCCGCTGGTTGATCTCTTCCTTCAATTTCTTGTTGGCGTTTAGCTGCTGGTACGTCTCCGACAGCGTCGCCGTGCAACCCGAGCAGATGGTGAAGACGTTGAGGCCCGCCTCCTCCGCGACGGCCAGGTTGCGCGCGGCGACGGTGAGCCACGCCAGCTTGTCGTACGATTTGAAGTAGATCGGGTCCGGGCAGCAGGTGAAGCCGGGGAGGTCGACGATCTCGACGCCGAGCTTGGGCAGCGTCTTGCGGATCGCGGCCTCCATCTGCGGGTACCGCACCGGTATCAGACATCCGGGGAAGAAAGCGAATTTTTTAGGTTCCGCGTCCGTCATTAGTCTCGCCGGCCTGAGTTACTCCAATATCTTCTTCAGCTCGTCGGTATCGACGGCTTCGAGCGGCGGCAGCTCCAGCTCCTTGCGCAGCTTCGTCGTCATGGCCGTCACGGGAGCGGTCCGGCCGGTCTCGAGAACCGTATCGACGAGGTCGGCCACCTGCGCTTTTTCGGGGTAGATGCCGCGGCGAGCCATGAGGTTCTTGACGGCGATGATTATCTCCACCGGCTTGACGTTCTGCGGACACCGCTCGTAGCAGTTGTAGCAATTGGTGCAGTGCCACACCGGCGAGGCCGGCCCCACCAGTTCCTCGGCGAAGCCGTAGAGGACCTTCAGCATAATCTCGCGCGCGTTGAAGCCTTCGACGTAGCGCGTGCTTGGGCAATCGCCGACGCAGGCGCCGCACTGGTAGCAATAATTGACCAGCGCGCCGTCGACTATTTTCTCGATCTGCTTTTTGAACTCGAAGTCGAGCGTTACCGTCGGGCCGCGGCCTTTTTTCTCGTTATTTTTCTTCGGCGACATCGGCCTTCTTCGGCTTTTCGGGGCGGACGCTGTTGGAGCGGCACTTGGGGCACGCCCGCTCGACGTCGTCGTCGGGCGCGTACTTCTCGACGTACTCGTGGCCGCACTTAAGACACTTGAACTTCGTCTCTTGACTCATCGGCCTCCGCCTTCTTCTTGCGCTTGGCCTCGCGCGCGAGCTTCTTCTCCCACTCCTCGGCCATGACCTTTTTGGTGTGCTCGACTTCTTCGGCCGTGACCTGCCGGCGCATCTCCTCCAGGCCGCGCATAACGCGGGCGAACTTCTGGCCCTCGGCGGCGCTTATCCACTCCAGCTGCAGCCGTTCCGGACGGATGCCCAGCTTCTCCAGCTTGTCCCACAACCGATAGACGCGCTTGACGGTCTGGCGGTTGGCGTCGATGTAGTGGCAGTCGGCGAAGTGGCAGCCGGAGAGCAGCACGATGGGCGCGCCTTTCATGAACGCGTAGCGGACGAAGTCCTCCGTAACGCGGGCAGAGCACATCGTCCGGACCAGGCGCGGCGAGGCCGGGTACTGGATGCGCGAGATGCCGGCGTTGTCGGCGCCGGCGTACGAGCACCAGTTGCAGGCGAAGGTGAACACTTTGTCGGCCGCGTCCTCGTCGAGCAGCGCGTCCATCTGGGCGTAGTACTGGTCGTCGGTGAAGTGGCCCATCGTCACCGCGCCCTGGTTGCACGTCGCGCCGCAGTTGCCGCACCCCATACACATCGCCGATACCACCCAGGCGGTTTTCTTCTCTTTGTCGACCTCGACGGCGTTGAAGGGGCACACCTTGGCGCACAGGCCGCAGCCGGTGCAGAGCGCCGGGTCGATGGCGGCGGCAATGGCCTCCACCATTACGTGGCCGGCGTTGAGGATGGTCATGGCGCGGGCCGCCGCGGCGGAAGCTTGCGTCACCGAGTCCTTGACGTCCTTGGGCGACTCCGAGCAGCCGCAGATGTAGACGCCGCGCGTCGGCGTATCCACCGGCTTGAGCTTGGGGTGCGCCTCCATGTAGAAGCCGTCGCCGGTGGTGGATAGCGTGAGGAGCTTCTTTACAAGAGCGCTGTCCTGCCGCGGGATGACGCCCACCGAGAGGACGACCATGTCGAACTCGTACTCCCGCACCTCGCCGGTGAGCGTGTTTTCGGCGGTGAGGAAGAGGTTCTTCGTCTCAGGGTCCTGGCGGATTTCGCCCGGCAGGCCGCGGATGTACTTGACGCCCTCCTCCCGCGAGCGCATGTAGAGGTCCTCGAAGCCCTTACCGAAGGCGCGGATGTCCATATAGA
>JAZGGY010000350.1:0-13234 GCA_036480675.1 bacterium
GCGCAAGTCAACGTTCGTATTTAAGCCGGCCGCTTGAGCGGCCGGTACTTCACCGGCGTAGCGTTTAACCGCCGGTTTCAACCGGCGGGGCGGCCACACGAGTAAGGCCACACACGAATGTGTGGCCCACAGAAAACGAATCCTGGCGGCTTCCTACTCTCCCAGGGGTTCTTAAAGTAGGGGGCGGCCTTTAGGCCGACCCACCTTAAGCTTTTAAATATGAAATAAAGGTGGCCGCACCTAAAGGTACGGCCCTACGGTTAATTTGGCGGGGGGTCGGCGGAAATCGAGAGGGATTAAGAGCGAGGGAGCGGAACGGCCGTTCAATTAGAATACGTTATATAGGTTTGACTTACACCGTCTACGTCGAAAGCTTCAGAGTCCGACCGCAATTCCTCGGAGCCTAAGTCATCGTAGAAGGTCCACGTACAAATAACGTCGGTGCCGTCCCAAAACGCGCGGTACGCCACGACAGCCTTACCCTCCTCGCCTTCCATTTCCGGCGTCGCTTCCATTACGACTTCGAACAACATGTCGTGGAAGTTCCACGCTTCGTATATTTCGCAACCGCATTTGTTCGGGTAGTAAGTTAGGATATGCTCCCAAAGCGTGTGGAATCCGACGGCGGTATCGAACCTTGAGGCGAGGAAACGATGGGAACCGTCCACGCGCCAGGAGTAATCGTCGGCGCTGAAGGCGTATGGCCCTAAGAAGAAAACGCCAACGAGCGAAATTAGTAGGACGATTCTAATATATACGCACAGTATGTTTAACATAGGCGAGCCCTTATCTAACAACGTACCTCAACGGAACCACAATCATCTGAACATCGTTTGGAAGGATCTTTATCGCTAGGCGTCCCTACGACCTTACAAACGTATTTGTCCCAAACCTCATTACGGAGTTCATCTAATTCCTTCACAATCTTGGCATCGTGGTTTACCAGGTGCCCCTGCTTTAGAGAACTTAAAAGTTTTCGTAAAAGAGGATACTCGTCCTTCATATCTCCGAGCGTTTTACCCTCATCGCCGAGGTAACGAAAATTACAAGAAAGTAAAACGTTTGCATTACGATAATCGTGGTGTTCGCCGATGTCCTTTTTCAGATTTTTGGTGCCTTCGTGATATAAGGCGGTCCTTTTCCTTACGAAACCGTTTTCTTTTACCCCGTATTTATAAATGCAATCCGGTCTTTTAGCGTATTTTCGGCTTCGGTAATAAGCGCCATTCGAAAGCTTATAATTAACTTCGGCAATATAAATCAAACGGGCCCCCAAATCTTCACCGCCAAAACCGAATATCCAATCGCATATCTCAGCAGAAGAACGAATTACGGGTTTGCAGATAGCCAACGATAACAACCCGTTCGCGACGGACGGCGCGCCGCCGTTATCGGTCGTCATTTTGTAAACGAAATAGCGAGGAGCGTTTACCATAATTCGAGTACGTCCTTTCCTAATATTTCGCCTTTAATACCGTATCGTATTTCGGTTATAGCTTTACCGTCCGTCGCGTAAATCCATTTTACTCGATGTACGTCGTGAGGCCATGATTCTTTTATAACGGGCTCCCCTTCCGCGTCCAAATAAATCGCCTCGATAATGCGCCCTTTTTCGTCGTAATAATAACGTTCATAGCCCTCAAAATCTCTTTTTTCAGTTAAATCACCAACGCCGTTGTACTTAAATACTCTTTCCTCTACCGTGGATTTTTCTTCTTCAACCCATCGCGTAGAAACTACACGCCCCGCAACACCGTAAGTAGATACGCAATATTCGGACGAGAGAACGGCGTTTTCTTCGTACCGTCTTCTCGTTATTCTCCATTCTTCAGGTTCATAAAAAACGGTAAAAATTCGTTCTAAATTTCCAGGTTTTTCAGAAGCTAGTTCATCGTTAACCTTATAGTAAAAACCAGAATATTTATTAAAATCGTCGACGACACTTTTGCATTCAGATAACCATTTCCGGCGTTTTACTGATTGCGACGGCAAGTATCCTAGTTCTGAAAAAGGCCAATAATCGCAATAGGCACCGGACCCAATCCACCCGTTCGGTAATTTAAAGGGGGGCAACGCAATACCAAAAGACCTATCATGATGTAAATCCAACCAAGCATATATTACTTCTCCAGACCTATTATCATAAACGAAATTATAATCACACAACATACCATATAATTTATCGCCATCTATATACCATTCGTAAAAAATATAAACGTTACTTAAAAACGAAATAGGCTTATAAGGTAATGGTTTTATATTGTCGGATATATCTTCGGTACTTAACCCTATTACGAATTCGAAAAGAAATAAATCGCTATGCGGCGGCAAACCCATATCTTGTTTTCTTTTTGCCCAACCAGCCCACATATCTCTCCAACCCTCTACCTCGACGGACCTTCCTTTGCTCCTCCAGTAATTAATAACCTCGTTTAACGCTTCTTGAATCGTAAACCTTTCACGTGGTATTTTATAACCTTTTATATATTTTAGTTCCTCAGAATACTGGCATTTCATTTGGTCCATTTGGTTTAGAATATCATATATATCCAAACCTCTACCGTCATGTCCAATTGCCTCGCTTCGGCCGGACCCGTCCGAAAAAATACTGATTACAGCGTTCTCTAACATAGGTAACAGATAATAATTTCTGAACCCCACAAGGATAAGTATTTCCTTACTTCTACTACTAAGCGACTTATCGTAGAAGAAGTATAGCCGCTCTACACCATCTTCGGTATTTTCCCCCGAAACTCGGAAAGTCCCTAAAGGTTGACCGAGTGTTACTAAAACCGACCTATGCGTCATACCTAACCTAAGCCGGTTAAATTCCGCTTCGCCGTCACCAACCGCTTCCTCGTTTGCTAAAGCCGGGGTGATTATGAACGGGAATCCGGGCACGAGGGCGAGCACCAATATTAGGTTATAAATTTTCACTTATTTACCTCTAACTTCATTGAACAAAACCTCTTAAAAATATAAGTTCGCTGATTACGTTTATTTCCTTTAATTAGTAAATCAAACCCTTTTTAATCCTGGCTATTCAAGACGAGTTTGTTTTGTTAGCGCATTATCGGGTATAGAAATCCACCGTTTTGCATTGTTCTATACAACTAAACCCGCCCCTCCCGGCCTGAGCCGGCGAGGGGCGCTAGTAATAGTCGCGTCTAATATTTCGCATTCCCTTTTACCTCGCGTACCCATTCCCTTCATAAATATAATAGCCGGTTTCGCCACTGCTGTCAAGGCATGCGTAGGGGACGGCCTTCAGGCCGGCCCGCCGTAGATACTATAAAAAAGGGCGCACGGCCGTGCGCCCCTACAAATACTAAATTAAAATCCTGGCGGCTTCCTACTCTCCCAGGGGGTCTCCCCCCAAGTACCATCGGCGCGAGCGGGCTTAGCTTCCGTATTCGGAATGGGAACGGGCGTTACCCCGCCGCCATGGCCACCAGGAAATTTGTCGTTATATATGCTACATAGCGAAAGTGAAAGGCACAACGGCGACTAGATAGTCGCGGGGCGTATTAGTGCGACTGCTATGGTCAAGACGAACGGCCTATTAGTACCGGTCGGCTTAACGCGTTACCGCGCTTACACCTCCGGCCTATCAAACCGGTAGTCTTCCGGTGGCCTTCAGGGAGATCTTATCTCGAGCGAGGCTTCGCACTTAGATGCTTTCAGCGCTTATCCCGGCCGAACTTAGCTACCCGGCTATGCCGCTGGCGCGACAACCGGATCACCATAGGTTCGTCCACCCCGGTCCTTGCGTACTGGGGGCAGCTTCTCTCAAATCTCCTACGCCCACGGCGGATAGGGACCGAACTGTCTCACGACGTTCTAAACCCAGCTCACGTGCCGCTTTAATTGGCGAACAGACAAACCCTTGGGACCTTCTCCAGCCCCAGGATGCGACGAGCCGACATCGAGGTGCCAAACCGTACCGTCGCTGTGGACGCTCGGGTACGATCAGCCTGTTATCCCCGGGGTAGCTTTTATCCGATGAGTTACGGCCCTTCCATTCGGGACCGTAAGATCACTAAGCCCTGCTTTCGCAACTGCTCGAGCTGTAGCTCTCGCAGTAAAGCCCCCTTGTGCCTTTACACTCGACGCGCGATTTCCAAACGCGCTGAGGGGACCTTTGGGCGCCTCCGTTACTCTTTAGGAGGCGGCCGCCCCAGCCAAACTACCCGCCTGGCGGTGTCCCCCGACCGGATTCACGGCCGAAGGTTAGGACCTCATTATGACAAGGGTGGTATTCCAAGGACGGCTCCACGCGAGCTGACGCCCGCGCTTCACAGCCTCCCACCTATCCTAGACAGACCAGAACAAAATCCAGCACCAGGGTGCAGTAAAGCTCCCGGGGTCTTTCCGTCCCGCCGCGGGTAACCCGCATCTTCACGGGTACTACAATTTCACCGAGTCCCCTGTTGAGACAGCGCCCAAGTCGTTACGCCATTCGTGCGGGTCGGAACTTACCCGACAAGGAATTTCGCTACCTTAGGACCGTTATAGTTACGGCCGCCGTTTACTGGGGCTTCGGATTAACGCTTCGCTCCCCGAAGGGAGCTAACGCCTCACCTTAACCTTCCAGCACCGGGCAGGCGTCAGACCCTATACATCGCCTTACGGCTTAGCAGAGTCCTGTGTTTTTAGTAAACAGTCGCTTGGGCCGATTATCTGCGACTCCCGAAGGCTCGACAAGCAAGTCGTCTCACCTCAAGGAGCACCCCTTCTTCCGAAGTTACGGGGTCATTTTGCCGAGTTCCTTAACAGGGGTTCTCTCGAGCGCCTTGGTATTCTCTACCTGCCTACCTGTGTCGGTTTGCGGTACGGTCGCCCGACGGTATACTTAGAGGGTTTTCTCGTCAGCGTGGGATCAGCCACTTCGATTCCAAACGATCTCGGCATCACCCCTCGGGGTCGCTTGAAAGCCGGTCCCGCGGATTTGCCTACGGGACCCCCCTACGGGTTTGCACCGGGACGTCCAACACCCGGATGGCCTACCCTTCTGCGTCACCCCATCGCGCCCATCGAGCGGTACGGGAATGTTGACCCGTTGCCCATCACCTACGCCTTTCGGCCTCGGCTTAGGGGCCGACTAACCCTGAGCGGAGTAGCCTTCCTCAGGAAACCTTAGGCTTACGGCGAAAGGGTTTCTCACCCTTATTATCGTTTACTCATGCCGGCATCTTCACTTCGGCGCGGTCCAACGCACCTCGCGGTGCGCCTTCGATCCGGCCGAACGCTCCCCTACCACCACGCCTCCGAAGAGGCCATGGTCCGCAATTTCGGCGGCTGGCTTGAGCCCCGCTACATTGTCGGCGCGAGAAAACTCGACCGGTGAGCTGTTACGCACTCTTTCAAGGATGGCTGCCTCTAAGCCAACCTCCCGGTTGTCTGAGCGTTCTCACATCCTTTCCCACTTAGCCAGCACTTAGGGGCCTTAATCGACGGTCTGGGCTGTTTCCCTTTCGACCACGGAGCTTATCCCCCGCAGTCTGACTCCCCGGGTGGTGGCGGACGGTATTCGGAGTTTATCTGGGTTTGGTACGGCAAGCCGCCCTAGCCCAACCAGTGCTCTACCCCCGTCCGTTAACCCCGGAGGCTAGCCCTAAAGCTATTTCGGGGAGAACCAGCTATCTCCGGGCTCGATTAGCGTTTCACCTCTACCCACAGCTCATCCCCCCAGTTTTCAACCTAGGTGGGTTCGGGCCTCCACGCGCTTTTACGCGCGCTTCACCCTGGCCATAGGTAGCTCGCCCGGTTTCGGGTCTACCGCCTGCGACTAGCGCCCTATTAAGACTCGCTTTCGCTGCGCCTCCGGCCTCTTGGCCTTAAGCTAGCGCCGCAGACGAGTAACTCGCCGGCTCATTATGCAAAAGGCACGCAGTCACCCCCGAAGGGGCTCCTACACCTTGTAAGCGTACGGTTTCAGGTACTATTTCACTCCCCGCACAGGGGTACTTTTCACCTTTCCCTCACGGTACTAGTTCACTATCGGTCGTCAGCGAGTATTTAGCCTTAGGAGATGGTCCTCCCGAATTCGGACAAGGTTTCACGGGCCCCGTCCTACTTGGGTGCCCGAACCAGGAAGCCTCGCCGCCTTCGCCTACAGGGCTTTTACCTTCTATGGCTCAGATTTCCATAAGCTTCGGCTAGCAACGAGGTTTTTTACTTCCCGAGGGTTCACGCCGAACCCTCCGTTCGGGTCCCACGACCCCGCGCACGACAACGGCGGCGGCCTTTAACGCCGCGCACGGTTTAGGCTCTTCCCTTTTCGCTCGCCGCTACTAGGGGAATCGTAGTTACTTTCTCTTCCTGCGGTTACTGAGATGGTTCAGTTCACCGCGTTTGCCGCGACGCCCTATGTATTCAGGCGCCGCTGACCGGGTATGACCCCGGCCGGGTTGCCCCATTCGGATATCCCCGGATCACTGCCTGCTTAGCGACTCCCCGGGGCTTTTCGCAGCCGGCCACGTCCTTCTTCGCCTGCTGACGCCAAGGCATCCACCGTACGCCCTTAGTATCTTGACCATAGCATGCTTGTGGACAAGATAAATTGGGTTACCCGCGACTATCGTTAAATAGTCGCCGTGGCCTTTCACTTCACTATGTAGTTTTCAAAGAACGCAACAAAAACCCGCGAGCCGACTCCTTCGCCAGCCCCGAGCCACCGGAAATATAACACAGGAATTCAGGGAAGTCAAGATAATTCGGCTAAGAATTAAGATACGACGGCTTAAGGTGGGCCGGCCTGAAGGCCGGCCCCTACGACGACTCGACGATCTTTATCTCCTCCTCCGCAAGGCCCTACAGTTCGTACACCAGCTTCGCGCCCACACGCCCCGCTCGTTCTCGTAATCCCTCGCCCTACCTAAACAGCGCCTTCACCCGCCCGATGGACGACGGCGCGAGGCGCTGCCAGATCCTCGGGCAGTGGATCTTGTAGACGACGTACGGGCCGTTGCCGGTGTTGCTGACGTACAGGTAGTCTTCCGCGTACGCCGCGCCCGCCGGCAAATAGCAATTTATGGGAAACGAGGCCGCGAGCGAGCCCGCCGGCGTGTACCCGTACACGGCGGAAGGGCTGGACCGCGGGAACCAGATGACGCCGTTGCGGTAGTCCCACGCCGGGTCCGCGAAAAGTCGCGGCGTCGCGAACGAGCTGAGCAGGCTCCCCGCGGTCGTGTGGCGCGTCGACAGGTAGGGGCTGCCGCCGCAGCTTATTATGGCCGCCGGCGGCCCGGGCCGCGTCGGGTCCCCCTGGCAAGCGATGCCGCCGCCGAGGGAGTGTTGCGTAACCGGGAACGAGGAGTAGACGCTGCCGCTCGAGGCGCTGCACCGCGCGACGTACGCCGGGTTGCGCCGGCTTATCCACAGGTAGCCGCCGTACTCGTAGCCGAGGCCGGTGGTATTACTGAGGAAAGGGGACTGGAAAGAGTCGAGGCGGGAACCACTCGAGGAGTCGAGGCGAAAAACGGTGAACCACGGCGGCATGTACCGGCCGTAGCAATACAAGTACACCGAGTCGCCGCTGGCCGCCAGCGCGCTGGGGTTATACGCCGGCGAATTGAACGACGCGACGATTTGGCCTAGGTACGCGCCCGCGGGCGCGGCCGCGAAGGCCAGGGCCGAAACCAACAACGTAACGACCTTCATCTCGATACCTCCCCATTAAGAAAAGATTACTAACCCTAAAAATATACCACACTCACCGTTTTAAATCAAAAGGATATATCAAAGAAAAAGCCGGCCTCCCGGCCGGTCTTTTCTGCAAGTTGCTTTCGCTTACAATATTTCGAATATATATTCCAAACAGTAGTAGATGCCGACGAGGATGAAGACGACGCCGGTGACGCGGCGCGCCCACCACTCGAACTTTTGTAACTTGTGGAACGCCGCGCCCAACGAGCCGACGCCCAGGCCGATTATAACCGCGAAGGCGAAAACCGGGAGCGCGGTCCCCACGCCGAAGACCCCGGGCAGCAGTATCCGCGAATTATACTTTACGGCGAGCGATATGAGGCTGCCGAAGAAGAGCGCCGCCGATATCGGGCAGAACGACAGCGCGAAGATGACGCCCAACGCCAGCGCGCCGGCCAGGCCCCACCCCTCGACCTTTTTGCCGAGCTTCTCGCCCACGCCCGGGCCGCCGCCGCCGAACTTTACGAGCTCGAGCAGGAAAAGGCCGACGACGATGAGGAGAGGCCCCAACACCTTGTTCATATAGTCCTGGAGGAAGGTCGAGACGCGCGGGATGGATTGCAGGCCGGCGAGTATCACGACCGCCAGGCCGACGTACGCCACGGTCCGCCCGACAGTATACAAAACACCGCCCAGCAGCACCTGGCGCGGGCTGCCCAACCGCTTGCCGATGTACGAGATTGCGGCGACGTTGGTCGCCATCGGGCAAGGGCTGATCGCCATTAATATGCCGAACCACAGCGCCGACGCCGCGCCTATTAAAAGGGGTCCCATTTACTCACCCGGTAAATATGCCCGGACTTCGTCTTGGATATACTTAATAAAAAGCCCCCTATCGCCGGTAAGCTGCCATATTTTCGTTAAGCTCTTCCACCGGGCCTCCTCGCCTGCGCGCAACTCGGATACTATAACGGCCTTGGCGAAAAGGCCGTAGTCTTCTTTGAAGTGGCGATTCTGGGGCAAGTCCGCATCGGTAGGCTTCCAGAGGACCGAACCTTCCGCGAGCTCCTCCGCGAAGCCGCGCTCGAGCGCCTCTTTGGTATATCTCTCTATCTTCAGGCACGTAGCGCAGCGCTTCCCGAAGTAGAAATAATAAACTACGACCTGCCCGCCCAAAGCGGCGGTTTCTTCCTCCTCTTCCACGGCAAGCTCCGCGGTCAGTGCGGCAGCCGTCGACGGGGCCGCGTCGGCGGCGGCCGTTTCCGGCGTTCCAGCCTGCCGCACTTCCTTCACGACCAAGTACCCGACGGCCACGGCAACGAAGGCCAGGATTACGACGGTTAATATCGTCTTAGGCTTCATCTACGCGAGCAACTCCTTTATCTCTTCCACGGATGGGACCTTCCCGACGACCTTGACGTCGCCGTCGACCGCCAACGCCGGCGTCATCATAACGTTGAAAGCCATGATGGCCTCGATGTCGGTGACCTTCTCGACCTCACACTCCAAGCCGAGCTCTTTGGCCGCGGCCTCGGCGTTCTCCGCGAGCTTCTTGCACTTGGGACACCCGGTCCCCAAAACTTGTACACGCTTCATCGAGACCTCCTATCCAAATAACGCACCGTATATCAGGCCACTAATAGTCGCCATTATAACCACCAACAAAATAAAAACAACCGTCTTCTTCGTGCCGATGACGCTCCTTATCACGAGCATGCTCGGCAGCGACAACGCCGGCCCGGCGAGGAGAAGCGCCAACGCCGGCCCCTTCCCCATCCCGCTGCCAATGAGGCCCTGAAGACTGGGCACCTCGGTCAGCGTCGCGAAGTACATGAAGGCACCCGCTATGGAGGCGAAGAAGTTGGCGCGGAGCGAGTTGCCGCCGACGGCCGCGCTCACCCACGACGACGGTATAAGGCCCTCTTGCCCGGGACGCCCCAACAGCGCGCCCGCGACGAGTACGCCCAAGAGCAGCAGCGGCAATATTTGTTTGGCGAAGCCCCACGAGGCGGCGAACCAATCGCGGGCCTCGCCTTTGTCTGTGGCCGTTATGAACGAGATGCCGACGGCGCCGGCGGCAAACGGGACCAGCGGGTAGCGCGGGAATAAGGCGGCCAAAGCCGCCGTGGGGGCGGCAACGAGCGCCACCTTCCACCACTTCACGCCGAACCAGAGAATGAGTATGACGCCGAGGGCCAGCGCCGAGGCGGATGCCAACAACCATTTGAGAGAGTATACCGTAAACCAAATCCCCGCTTCCGCGGTCGGCTTGCCCCAATTGGCGAAGACGAGGACGCCGACCATAGCGCCGAAGTACAGTACGTTTTGCCACAACGGCCGCGCTACTTCCGGCTCGGGCATCGCCGCCTGCTTCTTCGCCTTAGCGACCTCTTCCTTGCGAAAGAAGAAATGCATGGCCAGGCCGATGACGACGCTGAAGACGATCGCCCCCACGGCGCGCGCCACGCCTATCTCCAGGCCGAGTATACGCGCCGTAAGTACGATGGCAAGGACGTTGATGGCCGGGCCCGAGTAGAGGAACGCCGTCGCGGGCCCCAACCCCGCGCCCATCTTATAAATACCCGCGAAGAGCGGCAGGACCGTACAGGAGCAAACGGCCAGGACCGTGCCGGAGACGGACGCGACGCCGTAGGCCAGGACCTTGTTGGCCCGAGGCCCGAGGTACTTCATAACCGAGGCCTGGCTAACGAAGACCGAGATGCCGCCGGCGATGAAGAACGCCGGAACGAGGCACAGCAACACGTGCTCGCGCGCGTACCATTTGACTAACGCCAGCGCCTCGAATATGGATCTGTCGAAACGCGCCGCCCCGACCGGCAAATAAAAAAAGGCCAGGAAGACAACGACGATCGCCGCCAGTACCTTCCACTCTCGCTTCCAATCCATATGGCGAATTTCCTGTTGCGACTACCCTACCGGCTGGCCGCCCCGGTCGGCTTAAGATGGCTTTCAGTACCGGGGGTTTATTATTCGACTGCGGTGAGGCTATCCCGCGCGACGGATTTTATAACCGACTCGACACACCCAAAAAAGCTTAGGACGCAGGGCATCCTAAGGTTGTAGTAAATACGGGAACCTCGCTTTTCGGAGGCTACAATGCCGGCGGCCTTTAGAACCGCCAGATGCTTCGAGACGGTGGATACGTCGGCGCCTATTAGGTCGGTCAGTTCGCAGACGCAACGTTCGCGGCGGGAAAGCTGGTCTACGACGAAAAGGCGCGTGGGGTGTGCCATCGCCTTGACGACCGCAGCCAAAGCTTCGAATCGCGCTTGCGTTTTAGGGTCCATATAAAACCACCTTGATAATTATTTGGCATTATAACCAAATCGCCAAATCCGGTCAAGGGAAAAAAATAGCCGGCCCGAAGGCCGGCTTTGCCGTTACATCCAACGCACCTATTTATATAACGCTTTTACGCGGCCCCAGCTCGTCGGCTCGACCGCATGATAAGGTGGAACGCTTTTCGAGTCGTCCGGGTTATAAGTGGACCACCCCGGCCGCTGGGGGTCCGGTTGCTTCTCCCGCCATTTACCGTAGGGGTCCTGGAGCTCGATGCCGTTGGAATAACCGTCGCCGTCGCTGTCCTTGGCCGCGAGCGTCTCGTCCCATTTAAGGCCGTTGTTCTCGAAGTCCACGTAGAACTTCTTCTCTTTATGGCACGTATCGCAGCTGAAAACGCCGCCGTTCGGGACTTTCGATAAGTACGAACCTTTGCCGAAAGCGAGCGTCGCTCCCAGCAAAACGGTTACAGCAACCCAAGTGAGAAACGCCTTCATATCGTACTCCTCCTTCAGATCGATTGTCGTATGAACCTCGTCGCTCAACCTCACGTTCGTACGGAATAGCATGGAAACAGTCGTGGAATGGTGTACGATATTATTTATAACATATCCTACGAAATTAGTCAAGTAGGGGTCGGGTCAGTGCTACCTAGAAAAAGCCCGGGCTTTTCGCCCGGGCTCGACAATGCGATGCCACACCGGCCTACTGCCCGCCGAGTATAACAGGAATCTTGCTATCGCCGAAGATGATAACTTTCGCGTTCGGCGACTCGGCCAACTTCTCTGCCGCCTCGATGCCTTTCCATTGGATGAGGATCGGCGATATACCCTGCGAGACGGTTATCTGGTAGTCGCGGATACCCTTGGCCTCGATCCTTTTCCTGTCGGCCTCCTTGGCCTCGACCTCCAACTTGTAGTCATACTCCTGGCTCTGCTGCTCGCGTTCTTTTTTTCGTTCGATCGCCGCCGTCACGACCTCCGGGAGGACGACGTTGCGGAGGTTGACCAGGACGCAGGCGACACCGTTTTTAGCCAACAGCGTATTCGCCAATTCGCGGATCTCCTCGCCGATTTGGGCACGTTTACCGGAATACAGCTGTTGGGCCGAATACCTCGCGCATACGTCGCGGATAGCCCGGCGCATCTCGGGGCGAACGTACTGGTATTCGAAATTCGTGACGTTACCCCAAACCTTATTATTCAAGATCCACGGCGTCTTGTCCGGTTTGATCCGGTACTGGACCGTTATGTCTACGTCGACCTTCATGCCCTCTCGGGTCAGGACCGTAATAATATCCGTCGGGTCAACCTGTCCCGCCTTGGTCGTAACTCCCATCGTATAAGCCCGTTCCTGGACACTCATCTTAATAACCTCGGCCACGGGCCACTTTAAATGCAGTCCGGAGGGATAGACGGTTTCGCTCACGGCGCCGAATATCACCGGGACGCCGACGTGCCCCGGCGGAACAATTACCAGCGACGAAAAGATAAGCAAAAGCAAACCTAACGCCAACCCCACCTTCGGCAGGATCTTGAAGCCGCCCTTCGCGCCGACCCATTTCCGCATCGCGAAGAGGACCACAGCGCCGACGATTACCAGCACAGATAATACGAAGAGGAACATCCGAAACCTCCTTAAGTCGCGGGAATCTCAACGAACCCGCGGCGAGTTGGAACGCACCGAAAAATAAAGCGCGTTCGGCTCGAGCCTAAGGTACTTTACCGCCAAAGCCGGCGGCGTGGTTCGAGCGCACTTTGCCGAAAAAAGATAGATTGTCATCGCCCAACCGCCGCACGTCCAGTAAGGTAAGCGGCGCCGGCCCGGCGAAGCGTTCCTTTTTAAACGTCTTGGAGATTCCCAACGAACCTTCGCCGAAGCCCGCCCACGTCGCCAACCTCTCGACGGCCCGAAACGCCAGGCCGCGGCCGTACGGCGGGTCCAAGAATACGACGTCGTAAGGAGTACTAGGTCGCGTCGTCTCGAAGTAGGCAAACACGTCCTCGCAATATGTGCGCGACGCGTCGGTCAAACCCAAAGACCGTAAATTTTCCTCCAACGCGTCGACCAGGCCGGCGTCATTTTCGACGAACGTGGCCCGCGCCGCGCCCCGGCTAAGCGCCTCCACGCCGAAAACGCCCACGCCTGCGAATAAATCGAGCACCGCGGCCTCCCGTACCGTTTCGCCAAGGTAATCGAACAACGACTGTTTTAGCCGACCGGCCAGCGGGCGGTAATGCTTCCCTCGCGGCGCCGCCAGCACGCGGCCCTTTAATAAACCACCGCT
>JAZGGY010000351.1:0-11960 GCA_036480675.1 bacterium
CAGCGCGACAGGAATTGACCGTACGGGTATCGAATTTTGGACGTGTAATTATGGCTCGGTCGTCTACCGGGTTAACACGTCGGGCAGTATTCTACGTTCATTCAGCGGGCCGGGCCGCGGCTACGGAATAACGTTTGGTGGAGGGTTTTTGTGGTACGCGAGTTCGCCGTGGGTCTATCGACTTACCGTTAACGGATCGGTCGTAGCGTCGTTCCGGACCCCCGGCGTTACTGTGGCTGGCCTGTGTTACGATGCGCCATATTTATGGCTTGCCGACGGCGCGGCGGCCGCCGGTGCGGTTTACATGGTTACGACAAGCGGTTCTGTCGTGACATCGATCCCGCGCTCGGGACAACGGCCGTACGGCATAAGTTGGGACGGAAAGTACGTATGGTATACCGACTACGCCAGCAATTGGGTTTACCGCATGACGGTCGCCATGACCTCCGTCGCGCCCGCGTCCTTCGGACGGATTAAGGCGACGTACCGTTAAAAGGTCTTAATATAATGGGATATTGGCACGTGTCCCACGCAAAAAACTAACCAAACCCCATAACGTTAACGGTGCTAATAAGTTAGGCTTCCTCGGCGCCTGTCCTACCTGCGGTCCCGCTTCGGTTCCTTTACCTATCAACGCGCCAACCCGTTTCCTAGGTACGTAAACCGCCAGCACCACGATATTTATTTATATCTAAAGGCTTCCCCCGAAATTCCCGCGCGCACCGAATTCGCACTATGCAAATCCCTACAGCTCCCGGGCCAGCTATGAAACGCCCATTATTGCCAAGTCTGGTTCTTTAAACATTTTCCCAACGAGCCTTTTACCCCACTACGTTTTTTCGCCTCCCTTATAAAAGAACTTTTGCGCCAATCTTACTGTTACCTCACAGCGGGCTTTTATCTCCTTGACGCAAGCGTAATTCCGTGGTAGGTTTCTTTAGTATTGACGCGCTCTAAAGGAGGAAGCGCCGTGCGTAGATTAATAATTTCGGCAATAATCGTCGCCGTCGCCGGCGTGGCCGGGGCGGCGACGTACTACGTCGACAGCGAGGACGGTCGCGACGACTCGGCTTGGAACGGCGGCCCGCTTGAGCCGTGGGCCACGTTGACCTTCGCGCTCTCGCGCGCGAGCGGCGAGAACACGTTCCTGTGCCGCGGCACCTTCGCGGAGGAGGTTCGCGTAGGGGAGGATGACGGATCGAGTGAGTTCGTGGGTAACGCCGAAGCCACCTTAGTCGGCGCCCTATTCTGCGAAAATTCTTATGGCGCCGGTTTAACGTCATTCCGCACGTACGGTTTCGCCCGGGGGGGCGCACACGCGGGGTTAGAGGTCGACGCGTGCTACTTCAATTATCCGGCGGGCAGCGCTCTGGTGGCCGGTCCGGCCAGCGGCGATTTACGGGCGAATTATTGCGTTTTCGAAGGTTGCGGTTATGTCGTGCATCAAACGTTCGAATTCGGCTTCGTACGTTTTAGCGATTGTAGCATCTCGGATTGCGCCGGGGGGATTTCCGCCGGCGGGGAACTCGGTTTACGGATTGAGCGCAGTAGCTTCAGGAGAGTAACCGGCACCGCGGTGTCGTTCTCGTTAATAGATTCGTTGGTAATAGACGGATGCGAATTCAACGACTGTGGTAGGGGCGTCCGTACGGCCGGGCCCTTTAGCCCCAACATGCCGCAGGCGTATCTACGGATAACCGGTTCCGTCTTCCGGGGAAACGACATAGGGTTATCCCTCGGCCGTACTCCCTGTTCGTCCGATAAGCTTTACGTTGAGGAAAACGCAATACGCGGGAACGATACGAACGGCCTCGAAGTAGAGGGAGAATTCGAACTCCGCGGCAACGTCGTGGAGGATAACGGCGGCCACGGCGTCTACGTAACGAGATACCGCGCCGACCTCGGCACGCCCGGCGACCCCGGCGGCAACACCTTCGCCGGCAACGGCTCCGGCTACGACGTTTACAACGCCTCGCCGGAGAGTATCCCCGCTTACGGCAACACCTGGGACCCGCGGTCCGAAGCGGAGATGGAGGGCAAGACGTGGCAGGAGGTCAACGTTACGCGCATCTACGACCATTGGGACGACCCGAGCGTGGGCTACGTGATGTGGAGCGAGCCGATGTTGGGCGTCGCGCCGGCTTCGCTCGGGATGATAAAGGGGTCGTTTAAGGATGCGCCGGCGTCCGGGCAGGCGGGGCCGGCGTCGAAGGCCCTTGGCCGTTAGAGAAAGGAATCGGCGGCCGTATTTTTTACAGCATGGTTGCCGGTAGATAATACGTAACTGAGGAGGCCCTTGAAAGGGGGAAGGTGCCGTGCGGAAATTGGTAGCTTTAATGGCTCTCTTAGTTGCCGCCGGCGTGGCCGGAGCGGCGACTTACTACGTCGACAGCGAGATAGGTCAGGACGACCCATCTCGGAAAGGCGGCCCGGGCGACCCCTGGCGCACGATTACGTACGCCCTCTCGCGCGTGAGCGGCGAGAATACGTTTTTGTGCCGGGGGACGTTTGCCGAGAACGTAGACGTTGCGTACGACGACAATAGGAGTACGTTCCAAGGGAACGCGACGGCCCACAATACGGGTTATTTCTGCAGTCCGTACGAGGGACGTATTACCGTAAAGGATTTTGACGTTAACGGTTCGGTTCGTAGCGCATTCAAAGGTTACTTCCTCGCGGCGGATTGCGACGTGAGCCATCCTACCGGAGGGGCGTTCGTCATGGGCAGGTTTTACGGCCGCGGCGCGGCCGAAAATTGCGCCGTGCAAAATTGTAAGTGGATATGTAGCGCCGGTAATTGGGAATTCGGGGATCTCGACCTTACCGATTGTGAGTTTAGGGATTGCGAATCCGGGATATCGATATCGGGCGAAGCTACTCCCTACCTGAAGCGTTGTAAGTTTTTTAACGTGGGGGGAGAAGTTTTTAAGGCCTATTTCTACGGGGAGGGAGCGTCGTTCGATTATTGTGAGTTTTACGATTGTAGTACCGTGATCTCTTTGACCGGGGGCCCCAGGGGTTACTGGTGCAGTATTAAGAACTCGGTGTTCCGCGGTAACGGCCAGGTAATCTCCATTAGTAAAAAAGCGGCTTCGCATAATGTTAATATTATAAATAATTTTATTTTCGAGAATAAGGGGGTTGCTATCACCGTGGGGGGAAAGAACGTCAAGTTACGGACGAATATCGTCAAGGATAACGACGGCCACGGCGTTTATATTACTGAAGGAGCCGTGGATCTAGGCACCCTGGGCGACCCCGGCGGAAACACGTTCGCCGGCAACAAATCCGGTTACGACGTCTACAACGCCTCGAGCGAGGATATCCCGGCCTACGGGAATACCTGGGACCCGCAATCCGAAGCGGAGATGGAGGGCAAGACGTGGCAGGAGGTCAACGTTACGCGCATCTACGACCATTGGGACGACCCGAGCGTGGGGTACGTGATGTGGAGCGAGCCTATGGTGGGGGTCGCGCCGGCGTCGCTGGGGCAAATCAAGGCGTCGTTCCAAGGAGAACCGCCTTCGGGGTTATTGACGCCGAGTCCGAGTTCTGCCGTTCGTTAAACGCTCTAAAAAGATAAGGCCGGCCCGCGGCGGGCCGGCTTTTTTATTTCTAGCTCCGTAGGGTTCTATTCCAGGTAATATCCGCCCACGCACGCCAACGCCCACCGCGGCTCTCCCGTCTCCAAATCCGTAACGACGTACACGTCCAGGTAGCGAAAGAGGACGTCGCTGTCGAGAGGCGGCAGCCGCTCGAGGCGCGCGAAGGCGACGGCCAGGCCGCGCTCGTAGTCCGCGGCCTCCAGCTCGAGCTCGGCCGATTCGACGTCGGCCACGATCTTGTATTTTTTGTTGTACTCGTGATGCATCTCGCCGGTGATAAGATCGAGCTTGATTATTATTATTTTTTTGCGGAGGGAGGCCAGAGCGCCGCGGACCTCTTCTTCCTTAAAAGCCGGGGCCGACAACGTTTCCAGTTTCTCGGGGCGGAGGATATAGGCGTATTCGTATAGGTCGTCAGCAGCGACGAGGCCCCGCGCCCGGGCGAAGCCGCCGGGTTCGTCCGTCGGCGCGTCAGGAGGTAAAACGTCCATATAGAAATACCGCACGTCGAACGGCGCCTCCGCCAGGACGTTTTTTTCGCGGGCGTCGGGCTCCTTTATCGAACATAGGAGGATGGCGCCGCCGGCCAGGCCGCCGCGTCGCCACTTTCCGGAGACGACGGCCAATTCGCCCGGGCGATACGCGTCGTCCGTCGCCGCTTCCACCGTCTTGAAGGGGTACGGGTCCGGCCAGAGGTAGAGCGGGATTTCGCCGTCGCCGCCCGCACGAACGGCGGCCGGGGCGGCCGCCAACGCGAGAGATACCGTTAAGGCTTTTACCGACGATTTCGTCGCGTTCATAACACCAAGGCCAGTAGCGCCTTTTGGGCGTGGAGGCGGTTTTCGGCCTCGTCCCATATCGCGCTCTGCGGCCCGCGCGCGACGTCTTCCGTTATCTCCTCGCCGTAGTGGGCGGGGAGGCAGTGCAGGACGATGGCGTGGGGGGCCGCGGCCGCGACCATATCCGCGTCGACGGTGAAGCCGGCGAAGGCTTGCTTCTTTTCGGCCGCTACGTCTTCTTCGCCCATGCTGGCCCATACGTCGGTGTAGAGTACGTCCGCGCCGTTCACCGCGGAGAGGTCGTTGGTGACGGCGATTTTGGCGCTGGAGCTCGCTGCGAGTTCTTGCGCCCGCGACGTTATTTCCGCGTCGGCCTCGAAGCCGGCGGGGGTCACGATAGTGACGTTGAGGCCCGTTACGGCTCCGCCCAACATCAACGAGTTGGCGACGTTGTTGCCGTCGCCGACGTAAATCAGCGTAAGGCCTTCGAGCTTGCCGAAGCGCTCGCGGACCGTCATAAGGTCGGCGAGGACCTGGCAGGGGTGTAGCAAGTCCGACAGGCCGTTGATCACCGGGACGTCGCCGTGTTCCACCAGCCCCTCGACGACGTCGTGGCCGAAGACGCGCGCGGCGACGCCGTGTACGTACCGCGAGAGAACCGTCGCCACGTCGGCTATGGACTCGCGCTTGCCGACGCCGACCTCGTCCGGCCCCAGGTACAGCGCGTCGCCGCCCAGCTCGTGCATGGCGACGTCGAAGGATACGCGCGTCCTAAGCGACGGCTTTTGGAAGAGGAGGGCGAGCGTTTTGCCGGCGTGGGTGTCGCGACGAACGCCGGCGGCGCGTTCTCGCTTTAGCTCTTCGGCCAGCTCGAGCACCGCGGTTATTTCGTCGGCCGTGAAGTCGGCGAGCGACAAAAAAGACCGGCCACGTAAATCTACCTTCATTTTACGGAACCCCTCTGCGTGAGCGGCTGCGCCCTAGCCGCCGCTTACGCTCGGCGCTTCGGGCGCGAAGACGTACTTTTTCGTATCGTCCAGCGTTACTTTCCCGACTGGATCGTCTATTTCGTGGGGTAGAAAAAGGAGCGCGCGCCGCCGGACCGCGCGCCGGAGGAGCGTCTTCTTCGCCTCCAACGTCGTCAACGGGTGGAGGTCGTAGGCGGTGGCGTACGCCGGCCGAACGTACGCGGCCGTCGGTATGATGTCTCCCGGAAAGTATCCCACCCGGCGGCGCGAGGCGACGCGGACAACCTGGTGCGCGGTGGTGTGGCCGCCGGTGACGACCAGCGAGACGTTTTTGGTTACGAATTGGTCGCCTTCCAGGAGCCTGAGGCGGCCGGCTTCCTTCAGCGGCAGGAAATCTTCCGGTCGGTACCCGCCGCGGGTTCTCTCGTTGGGGCGGGTGGCGTCGAGCCAGTCGCGGCGTTGTACGAAGTACGTGGCTTTGGGAAACGTAATACGGAGGACGCCTTCGTCGTCTATCGTCGTCGCGCCGCCGGCGTGGTCGAAGTGGAGGTGGGTCAGGATTACGACGTCGACGTCGTCGGGGGAGACGCCGACCTCGGCGAGCTCCTCGAGCAGCGCGCCCTCCTTTTTGACGGCGTAGACGTCGCGCCACTTGGCGTTGAGCTTGTTGCCCAGGCCGGTGTCGACGAGGACGTTGCGCCGTTTGGATTGGATCAGATAGCAATTAACGGCCAGCGGGACCCGCCCCCGGCGGTCCGGTTTGGCGTGCTTCGACCATATGGGTTTGGGGACGATGCCGAAGATGGCGCCGGCGTCGGTCCTATACACGCTGTCGCGTAATAGATAAACCTTTACGTCTCCTACTTGATAGTACGTCACATTAACCCTCTATCGCCGCCGGCGCCCGGTTGGCCAGCGTGCCGCACGCCGCGTGCACCGCGGCGCCGCGCGGCCGGCGGACCGTGAGCGCCATCGGGCCTCGTGCTACTTCCGCCAGGAAAGCGGCCAGCCTCTCTTCGTCCGGCGCTTTAAACGGCGCCCCCGGCCATTCGTTGAACGGGATTACGTTTATTTTGCACGGTATGTGCTGCGTGAAGGCGACGAGGGCGCGCGCGTGGCGGCCGTCGTCGTTTACGCCGTCGCACGGGACGTACGAGAAGGTAAGACGGCGGCGCGTCCGCCGCGTATAATATTTACAAGCCGCGGCCAGGTCGTCCAGCGGGTAGCGGGCGGCGCGCGGCATAAGAAGGTCCCGCGTCTTTTGAATTGCGCTGTTCAACGAGACGGCGAGCTTAACGGCGGGGCCCTCGTCCGCCCATTTTACGATCCCCTCGGGTAGGCCGATGGTGGACGCCGTTATGCGTCGGCTACCCACTTCGAAATACTCCCGCAACAGGGATAGGGCATCGGTTACGTTTCGAAAATTGGCCAGCGGCTCGCCCTGGCCCATAACGACGGCGTTGCGGATGCGCGACTCGGGATGCCGGCCTTGGATGAGGGCGAATTGGACGAAGATCTCGTAGGCCGTCAGGTTGCGGCTGAAAGGAAGGTCCCCCGTTGCGCATATGCGGCAATCGAACCGGCACCCCACCTGGGACGATAAGCAGACGGCGTCGTGGTCGCCGCCGGGCATGTACACGGCCTCCACCATGGCGCCGTCCCGTAATTCTAATAGATATTTGACGGTGCCGTCGTCGTCGGTCGCTTCGTCGCGAACGGCGGGCCGGGGGATGAAACAGACGCGGGCGAGTTCGTCTCGGAAGGCCGCCGGCAGGTCCGTCATCTCGTCGAACGTCGTCGCCGCCCGGGCGAACAACCACTGCTCGAGTTGACCCGCGCGGTAAGCGGGTTGTCCTAAAGCTTCGATTAAGGCCGCGCGGTCGGCCGCGTTCAACGCCGTCACGTCTTTCAAATTGTTCCCAACCATCGCGCTGCTATTCGGCGGGGCAGATCAGCTTGCCCTTGTCCATGATGACCGTCCCGTCGGCCTCGACCGTCGGCTCGAAGACCAACATATCCTGGTGGTAGGAGCACGAGTTTGCGCCGTCCATGAACCGGTTTTCGCCCAGCGCCAGGTGTATGGTACCGGTCATTTTCTCGTCCGTGAGGACGGAGCCGTACGCCTCGGATACGGCGGGGTTGAGGCCCACGCCGAATTCGCCCAACCGCAGGCTATCGCCGTGGCCCGCATTGACGAAGTCGACGAAGACGTCGAACCCGTCTTTGGCTTCTACAGGCTTTGCGTCGCCGTTTTCGAACTCGAGGACGAGGTCCCGTATGCGGTTGCCTTGGATGAAAGTGCGATCGACGATTACGCGGCCGTTTACGCTGTCCTCCAGCGGCGCGCAGTATACTTCGCCGGCCGGCACGTTGGCTATGAGCGGGCCGTTGTTATCGCCGGGGTAACCGAGGATGCCGTCGTCGACAAACAATTTGCGCCCTGCGAAGGAAAAGGTTAGGTCCGTTCCCTTCTTCGATTTTACCGATATATCCTTTACGTTTTCGAGCTTGCCGTAGACGTTGCGAGCGCGTTCCTTTAGCGTCGCCGGCGGCACCTCCACCGCGCGCCAGAAGAGCAGGTGGTATTTTTGGAAGTCTATGCCGAAGAAGTTCGCCTGTTCGACCGTGGGGAAATCGGTCACTATGACGCGGCGTTCTTTGGTGAAGTACATTACGTCCATCATGGCCTTGGTCCGCTTTTGAACCAACGTCGCGCGTTCCGGCAAAAGCTGGCGGCTTAGGAGGGGATTGCGCCAGTTGGAGTCGATCTTTACGACGACGTCGGAGTTGCTTATAAGCTTTATGAGGTTAGGAGGCGCTTCGGCCAGGATGTCGGGGGGCGTTTCATTTTCGACCTGTAGCCGGAACTCGTCGTTGGCGGCGACGATGAGCGGGTGGGCGCCGGCGCGGGCGCACTCCGCGCCGATGAGTTCGGCGTAGTATTGCGCGTCGGCGCGCGCGCGGATGAGCACCGTCTCGCCGGAGCGGACGCGGGCGTTGTCGTGTACTATATGGCGCGCTATAGCGGCGAAATCTGGTCTATACATACCGTCTTTTCTCCGATCGACATTACGATTAAAACTAACCGACGTTTTAATTTTTACGCGCCACACAAGACCCCAGTTAGCTAAATCTGTTCGCCCGGGGGCCGGGGAAGGCGTATTACTTTTTGAGCTCGAGGACCGTTAGGCTGCCGTTGGAGTACAGGTCTATCGCCGCCGACGCGGCCATGCTTTCGCGGCATATCTGGGCCGCGGAGAGGTCGGTGTGTTTGAGCAGGACGCGGGCCGCGGCCAGCGCGTAGGGGCCGCCCGAGCCTAGCGCGATTATGCCGTCATCCGGCTCTAGGACGTCGCCGGCGCCGGTTATAACGTACGAATGTTCCGCGTCCACCGCGGCGATCAGGGCGTCGAGTTGGCGGAGCATCTTGTCGGTGCGCCAGGTCTTCGCGAGCTCAACCGCGGCCCGCGGGAGATTGGCCGGGTGGGCTTTCAACTTCTCCTCCAGCCGCTCGAACAGCGCCAGCGCGTCGGCGGTGGCTCCTGCGAAGCCGCAGAGAACCTTGCCGTCCAACATCTCGCGAACCTTCACCGCGCCCGCCTTGAGTATCGTGTCGCCGACCGTGATCTGGCCGTCCGCGCCCAATGCTACGGCGTCGTCGCGCCGGACCGAGAGAACCGTCGTGCCGTGTGGCTTATGCATAGTTGACGATAACCTTTTCCGTCTCGGCTGTATAGACTTCGCCGGGTATTATACATAAAACTACCCGCCGATGAAATATTTTTCTAGCTCTCTCGCCTTTTTTTGCTTTGTTTACCGCGAGCATGCGGGTGGTACCGGTCGTAGACGTCGCGGAGACGGCCTACCGTGACGTGGGTGTAAATGGCCGTCGTGGCGACGCTCTCGTGGCCCAGCAGCTCGCGAATCGTTTCGAGGTCGGCGCCGGCGTCGAGCATGTGCGTCGCGAAGGTATGGCGCCAGGTATGGGGGCTAACGCCCGAGCCGCCGGCTCGAGCGACGACGCGGTGCACGCTCCGGTCGGAGAGCGGCCCGCCGCGGCGATTCAAAAACAGCTTCCGTTCGCCCGAGGCCGGTCGCAATTTGCCGCGGTTGGTAAGGTATTCCGCCACGGCTGCGGCGGCCTTCGCGCCCGTCGGTACCACCCGCATCTTGTCTCCCTTGCCGACGACGGTCACCAATTCCCGTTTGACGTCGACGTCGCCCACCTTCAACGATGCGAGCTCGCCCACGCGGAGGCCCGCGCCGTAGAGGAGTTCCATCATGGCCCAATCGCGCACCGCGCGCGCCGCGGCCTTTTCGCGCGCCCGCCCGTCCTTAAACCGGCTCGCGTCGGGTGTGCGGGCTCGTTCTTCGGCGTGGTCGAGGACGGCCGCCGCCTCGTCGACCTTGAGATAGGTCGGCAGCGCGCTAGGGAATTTGGGCGTTCGCAACGCCTCCGCCGGGTTGTCTTCAACGCGTCCCTGGTGCCTTAGGTATTTATAAAAACGGCGGAGCGAAGAGAGTTTGCGCGCCAGCGACCGCGACGAGACGCCGGCCTCGCGGAGGTGAACGAGGAAGTGGCGGAGGTCCAGCGTCGTCAGGGCCGTTACGTCGCGGCCGGGGTCGTATTCCGCGGTGAACGCCGCCAGTTGTTTGAGGTCGCCGGCATAGCTCCGCACGGTATGCGGCGACGCGCGCTCGACGTCGGCGAGGTACGAGAGAAAGGCGGCGATTTCGTCTTCGGCCATAGCGTTAAGTCTTTTTGCTTTGCGGTAGGAATATCCGTTCCTCGGGGATGTTGAGGCGCTCGATCATCTGCCGAGGGTACTCGATGCCGAAAAGTTCCGCGCGGCGGTGGGCGTCGGAACCGACCGCGAACGTGACGCCCGCCTCGAGCGCAAGCTTGATCTGTCTTTCGCCCGGTACCAACCAACGGCCGCTTATCTCGACGGCGACGCCGCGCTCGGCGGCCGCGGTCCAAAGCTCGCCGCAACGTCGCTCGTCCCACACGTCGTCGTAGCGATGGTTTAACGGGACCGGGAGGTATGTGGGGTGGGCTAGCACGTCGAGCGGGTCTTCCGCCAAGGCCTTGAGCATTAACTCCAGGTACGCCGTCACGAACGCGTCCTCGTCGTTCGGAAGCTCCGTTCCCCAAAAGAAACGTTTCTTGCCGTCGACGGAGACGGCGTGAACGCCGCCCATGAGGTAGTCAAGTTCCGCCAGGCGGTCGTCGTCCACCGGTATCTCTTCGCCGACGCAATACTCGGCGCCCAGCAGGAGGCCGTGTTCGCGGACGTCGGCGACGTAGGCGTCGAAGGCCGCGGCCTCGAACATCTTGTGGTAGGGGGACAGGTGGTCGCAGATGCCGGCGACAACTTTCGCCCGGCGGGCGCGCCGCGCGACGTCGGCGACGACGAGCGGACTGTCGGAGTGTACGGTATGTATGTGCAGGTCGACCTTCAACATGGTTATTTAGAATCGCGGCGGGAGGTGTGGCCTGCGCGGGGACTTTACCTCATACCCGGGTCGGTGGATAGGGCGACGGCGTTTGCGAAGCCGGGGAGCGGCTGGTTTTCGACCGATTCGCCGGTGCTCCCGTGTAATTTCTCGACGACGAAGCGGTAGCCGTCCGCGACCCAAAGCGACATGTCGGCGGGGTTGGCGGCGAGCGCGTTGGGCCGGCCGACGTTTTCCTTCTTCCAGCGTACGGTGCCGTCGCCTTTGAGCGATACGATTTTGCCGGCGTCCGCGTCGGCGGCGAAGGAGAAGCCGGTGCGGGAATTGACGGCCAAGGCGGTGGGGGCCTCGAGTACGTGCGATTCGGCGACGACCACCCCGGAGGGTTTTAATTTAACGACGCGGCCGTTCCCGGTATCGGCGACCCACAGGAAGCCGTAACCCTCGTCGAAGGTCAGCGCTTGGGGATTTTTAAATCCGTAGAAGGTCAGGATAGGTTGCGCCCAGCGGTCGCAGCGAACGACCGAGTTCGCGCAAGCGACGTATACCTCGCCCCGCCGGCCGTCGACGGCCACGGCCGTCGGTTCTTTCAGGCCGCCGAGCTGGGCCTGGATATTTCCCCGCTCGGATATTTTATAGACCTTGCCTTGGGCGCGGTCCGCGACCCAAACGGCGCTTTCTTTAGGCGAGTACGCGAGCGCGACGGGTTCGCCGAAACCGTAAAGCGTTTTTTCGAGGATGCCGCGGGAGTTCAAGCGGAAGACGCGGCCGCCGTCGGCGTCCGCGACCCAGCAGTAACCTTTGTAGGGGTCGAAGACGACGGCGACGGGACGGCCCAGGTCGGGCGAAGAAGCGAGGGTTGTAGTGCACGCCTCGTTGATTTTAACGACGCGGCCGCTGCCTTCGTCCGCTACCCACGTCGTACCGGGGTCGGAGGTTTCGGGACTGATGGTAACGGGGGCGCAAGCGACGTTTGTCAAAATAAACGCGGCCGCCGTTCCTACCACGCGGCAAACGATTTTCCCTTTCATGTAGCGTAAAAATAACATACCCCGCTTCTTATATCAATTGAGAACGCCGGAGCGCGTTCAGCCGCCGGCGACCGCCCCGCGGCGCGGCGTTTTTTCGCGGCGCGTTCGGCTTGCATCGCG
>JAZGGY010000352.1:0-6572 GCA_036480675.1 bacterium
AAGGATGAGCTCAAGTACGCCACATGGACCGGCAGCGAATGGAAGGCCCAACCCGCGCCCGGGCCGGAGGAGGGTAAAGACGCCTCCGCGGCCGGGGCCCTGGTGAGAAGGTATCCGGGGCTTTCGCTGTTGAAACCCGGCCGGCCGTGGCGCCCCGTCGTTTCCCTCTACAACCACGGCCTGCTTTACGACAAACCTTTTTCGGATGACTCGGGCCACGAGGTACGTGATATGAGGGTACTAGAGATAGAGGCCAATAGAAAGGATGCAGCGGTTGTAGGCAGGTTAGAAAAGCCGACGGAGGTGGAGATAAAGGCCGCGAGGTCCGTTTACACTCTGCTGGTACGGGCCGACGAGGACCCCATCGGCCCCCGATGGGGTTATTACACGTGGTTGAAGGTAAGCGCGGAAGGGGCCGAGGGGTGGGCGGTCCTACGCGGCGTCCATCCCGACTTTATAGACCCGTACGACGCACGTACGGGCTCGTTCCCGGACGTTTCCATGTATCCGGATTTCCCGCCCCTCGCGTTGGTCCGTTTCGAGAAACGCTTTTCGCCTTTGCGCGAGGGCCCCTCCGCGGCGTTCCCGCGCGTAAGAGACGTTTGTCGAGCCAGGGAATACGCCAACGCGGGCGAAGTCGACGCGGTAGTCGCGAGGTTCGGGGATTGGCTTTGTATCTCGCACGGGTGGTTGCCGGCCGACACCCCCGGCCTCGCTTTCTACTATTTGACTTTCGCTTGGCGGCCTTACCGGGGCGAGGAAGAGGTCCATTTCTACTTCCCCGTCGAGGGCGACATCGACCACGTTATTTACTCTATTGACCTCAACTCTTTATACCGTGAATCCACCCTTCCGCAAGAAGACCCGGTAATGACCGTTTACGCGGCGGGCCGGGCGTACGACTTGGCCATCAACTCCTTGGACGTTTTCAACGACCCGTTGTCAAGCCGGCGGTACTTCGAGGCGGTGCTGCCCCAGCCCGTCAAGCGCGAAGATATAGAATCCGTTACCTTCACCGTGGGGACCGAACCCCATAGGGTAAAGGCCACCTTCGACCCGCGGGAGGCCTGGGGCGAGGCGGCGAACGAATAAATGCGAGTTAACTATTGGCCTTTGGGCGTGGAGGTTCCGCGATGCGGCGTTTGGTAATGGCGCTCGCCGTTTTACCCGCCTTGGCAGCGGCGGCCGCTAGCCCACGGGAGTGGGAGGTCGAAACGGTAGCCGCGGCTGAATTTAACAATTTCGATTCGCCCTGGATCGCCGTAGACGACGGCGGCCGGCCGCATATTTCCTACGTTACGAGGGGGAAGGGCTACGGCTTGAAGTACGCCGTACGAACCGGCGGCCGGTGGGACGTCAGGGACGTCGACTTAGGAGGGATGGCCTCAGTCGTAGGGATGGTCCTGGACCGAAAGGGGCGGCCGTGTATTTTGTGTTGTAGCCGTTCGGAACGGGTGTTTAAATACGCGCGCTGGACCGGCAGCGATTGGGAGCTAGCTACCTTCGACCCCGGCGTACCGTTCGACGGCGTATCGTTCACTCAGGACGGCTACGACCGTCCCCACGTCGTATATTTCGACGAAGCGCACCGCAAATTGAAGTACGTACGTTGGCTAGGCGGCAAGTTAAAGGCCGAAACTGTAGCCGAAGAACCGTACGTGGATACTCGGACCTCGATCGCCGTCGACCGGGACGGCCTTCCCCATATCTCGTACTGGGGGGGGCCGGATGCGTGCAAAGCAAAACTGAAATACGCCCGGGGGTCGGCGAACGGTTTTCAGGTGCGGGAGGTGGACCACGACCCGGAGGTCGGCCCGGACCACGCGCTGGCCCTGGATGCCGAGGGAACGCCTTATATTACGTATTACTGCGCCCGTAAAGAGCGCGGGACGCCTAAAACATACCTAAAATGCGCTCGTTGGACGGGTAACGGCTGGGACGTCGAAACCTTTGACTCGCGAAGGTTCGTCGGCGACGGCAACTCGCTCGCGTTGGACCGCCGGGGTCAACCCCACGTAGCCTATTATAGCCGGTATCGGTTAAAGTTCACCCACCGGACGGCGAGGGGTTGGTACGTCCGGACCTTGGACACAAAGCCGGAAAGCCGTTGGTACTGCGGGTCATATACTGCCGTCGCGCTGGACGCCGAGGACCGGCCCCATATCGCTTATTACGATTGGGCGAATAAACAAGTTAAGTACGCGACGTGGAGAGGTAGCGAGTGGCGCGTATCGGCCGACGACCCGGGCGAGGTCGACATAGATATGTCGGGCGTCGCCTTGACGGCCCGGTGGGACCCGACGCATTTGCTTTGGGAACCCGGCGAACCGTGGCGCCCCGTCCTTACGCCCGACTATTATAGCGATGGAGGATACCACGAACGCATACTACTACGCGCGGCGCCGCGGGAAGACGCCGAGGTCATCGGCGAGATCGCGGAAGATACGACGGATATTTGGGTCGCGAACCGCGACGGTAGCGACGTTCATCTCGCCGTGGAGGCGGATACAAACTATAATCGCAGGATTTACGGCAAACGGTGAGGGGATAACGCCGGCCGCGGCCGACGAGGAAAGGTTGTGCGCCGCCCATTTCCTCATAGGTTATAGAAACAAGCTTGACGGCGACGCCGTGGGCGCACGCCGTCATTTCGAGGAGGCCGTGGCTACGGAGGCTAGGCGGTACCCCGGATATATACTTTCGAAACACGAATTGCGGCGCTTGGACGCCACGGGGGAGTAAAGGAGGTAAACGGTGAAGATTAAATGGTGGTATTTTCCGGCCGCCCTGGGAGGCGTGATCGTCGTTGCCTGTACCTTAATCGTTTTCGCCTTTCGTTTTTACCCGCCCTTAAACGAAATCGCGCGGGGTTGGTTTATTAAAAACGACGGATACGATTTCATCGGCGAAGACGAAATAACCGTAATGTGGTTCGGTTATCCGCTGAAGCTTAGGTCGGGAGAGTGGCGTTATCACTACGCCCAAGCAGAGGCATTGAGAGACCAGGGTAGATGGGAAGAGGCGCTCGAGGCGTACGACGACGTCCTGGTAGTGGAACATCCGCCCTCTTGCTTGAAAGACGTATACGTCGGGAAAGCCCGAGCCTTCGTCGGCCTGGGCCGGTGGGGGGACGCGGTCGAAGCTTACGGCGAAGCTATTAAACCCGAACTCGCCGGGTCTTGCGAGGATTTGTGCGAAAAAGCTACCGACCGGTTTGAGTCGGAAAAGTACGAGGTTACCGTCGGGGGGCCGCTCGACCTGCTCCGGGCCGTGTGGGACGAAGGGAAATACGTTGACGTCCTGGCGTATCTCAAGGCCGCGCACGAATTGGAACCCGGTCACGGTTACCCGTACTATATGGAGGGCCGCGTCTGGCTGGCCCTCGGGCAGCACGAGAAGGCGGTTTCATATTTCGACGTCGTTATAAAGCAAGCGCCCGACTACGCGCCCGCCTGGGGACGCAAAGCATGGACGCTCGCCTTGATGGGTCGATACGAACCCGCCCTCGCGTGCGCTGACACGGCCCTGATCCTCGACACCGACGAACCGGAAGCTTGGAACACCAAAGGGAAAATCCTATTGCTCACGGGCGAGGCCGCCGCCGCGCGCGCATGTTTTAACCGCGCGCTCGTTCACCCACCCTACCAGGCCGAAGCCCTTCTCGGCGAGGGCCTAACGTATTTCGCCGAGGGTAATTACGATAAGGCCCGAACCTACTTCGAGGGCCTCGCCGCCGCGTACGGTTCCTCCTACCGCCTGGTATACCTGTACCTGACCGACAGGGTCGAGCGTCGCCCGGCCTCAGACCGCCACAAACCGCTCCGTTTGGCCCCGCCGGACCGGTGGCCTGAAAATGTACGCTACGTCCTCGTAGATCGGATAAGCGCCGACGACGTGATGGCCGAGGCCGAGGGACGATGGGATTTAGCCGGATACGGATCGGCGCCTACCATAACCGGCACCGCGGCCGGCGACACCCTGCGCTCGAGCGCCGTCATCACTTACGTCGTTACCGGCCATAAAAGGGACCTCAGACGCGTCTATGATAAGTATCGCCGAAACGACAGTTATTTAAAGGGCGAGCTCGTCGCCAGGTTTGAAATCGGGGCTTCGGGCGCCGTTACGGCGTGTTCGGTCGTCTCGTCTACGCTCGGCAACGCCGCCATGGAGCGAGAGGTATGCGACCGCGTCGTGACGTGGCGTTTCCCGGCCGTAGACGCGGGGGACGTCACCGTCGTGTACCCGTTCAAGTTCTACACCGCGCTCGCCCCGCGCGACTAATACCGTGTCCCCTATCCCCCGGGAGGGGCGGGTTCCGCCTTGACGCCGCCCGGGAGTAAAGGAGGTAAAAGGTGAGGGTAAAATCGTGGCACGTGCCGCTGGGCCTTTGGCTCGCGGTCATCCTCGCGGGTGTACTGGTCGCGGGAACCGCGTCCCCCGCCGCCGAGGCGGATGCGCAAAAGAGTTCCTCCGGGTCGGCGTTGAACGGGGACCCGCGATGTGAATACGCCGGCGAGTGGGGCAACCCGAACCCTATGGCCGGGTTCATTCATAGCATAAGCGCCGTCGCCGTCGGCCCCAACGGCAACGTCTACGTAGCGGAGGAGTTCGACGTCGCCAAACACCAAATACAGGTGTTCGACCGGGCAGGGAAATTTTTACGCGCGTGGGGCGAGCGGCCCTATCCCGGCCGGGCGGTGTCCGTGTCAACCGAAGCGGAATTATCAAGTCCACACGAAATCGCGGTCGCCCCCGACGGCACGGTCTACGTCGCCGTATTCGACGGCCGCGTACGACGCTTTACGCCGGACGGCAAGCAACTCGGGAGTTGGGTGTTGCCGGAGGTCGACGACGACACGTTCTATCCCCAGGACATGGCGGTAGCGCCCGACGGCACCGTCTACGTGGTAGGTGGGGGGCGCGTCCAATATTTCAGCCCGGAAGGCGAGTTTTTAGGTAAATGGGGCAAATTCGGTCTTGCGAAAGGCGAATTCGCGGACCCTTGCAGCGTGGCCGTCGCGCCCGACGGGACCGTCTACGCGGCCGATATGGCGGAGGGGGGCGTACAGTACTTCACCGCCAACGGCTCGTTTTTGGGGAAATGGGGTTACGACGGGCCGCGCGAGGAGAGGTTTTTGACAACGGCGCTCGACGTCGGCCCCGACGGCGACGTCTTCGTGGCCGGCTACAGGATGGCGGAGGGCCCTTGGCCTCGGGGAGGACGGCTCGTTTTTCGTTTCGGCCCTACGGGGGCCCTTAAGGGCATTTTACGCCTCCGACGCCGGGCGGGTATTGCTTTTTATCCTGCGGGGCCGGGGATAGCCGTGGGGCCGGACGGGACCATTTACGTCGCCGAGCGCGACTGGGGCCGCGTCAGCTACTACAAGCCGGTGGGGCTCCGGCGCCGGCTCAGTATGCTGCTGGGGTCGGCGATTCTGTTGGCCGCCGTCGCGATAACGGCCGTAAACGTCGCCGGCGCCGCGGGGCGGCGGTTAGGCCGGCGGCCGCCCCCCGTACGCCGCTTCGGTCAAAGCTTTTTATAAAAGGGTATTATTCCAACGGCGGAGTCACGAAATCCGCCGTCCCTACAGGAAACGCCACGCTAGTTCGTATACCACATTGTAAAACCAACAAACGAGCCAAATACTCATAAACCCAATTATAATGCCGTATGCGACGTTAAAGCACCGGTGGGTCCCACTTAAAGCCTTGTTTCCCCCGGCAAGATAATTCTTTACGGCCCGCCTCCTCCGGATAAGCACGAGCAGAAAGCCAAGTATGCCCAGAAAGATTATAAACGCCACCTCGGTGGTAGGGAAACTCGCCAATTTACCGTATACGCCTTCCCTTTTTAAACTGTAAAAATCCAATACATATATAATCGCGAACGCTATTATAGGGGTAAAAGCTACCAGTATCAGAACAACCTCGCTTACGCTGGCCCCGCTCACCGCCACGACCTCTCTTTCTCCTCGAGCCGATATAATATGTTTAAGGGCAACGAACCGGCCCGCCATTCCTCTTCTTCCTTTACCGCGCGGCCGCGGCTGCCCGTTCGCCTCGCTCGACGTTCGTCGCGCCCACGCCTCGCATTCCTTGGCCGTAATTAGCGGAAAATAATCGCCGTTAACAAAGCCTCAAGGTTACGCCGCGCCTCCTGACGCCAAGTATATCCAACTGCAAACGCTGCAAACGGCGAAAAGCACCCATATGCCGAGCACGACGCCGAAGGCGACGTTGAAGAATATATATCTGCCGCCCAACGGCTTCCCCCCCAGTTCGTAATGAACCTTAATGGCGCGGCGCCGCTGGAGCAACGCGTACGGAATTCCCACAATAGCTAAGAGAAGAATAAAGAGCAAGGCACCTATCGGCGAATCCTCTTTCGTATATACGCCCTCCTTTGCCAGGTTGAAGAAATCTAGCGCGTACAGGATAATGAAAGCAATGAGGGGCCCGGCGTTGATAAGGAATATGATTAATATCGGTGCCGTTGGTTCCGCACCGGCCATATTACGCTACCTCCTTCTCTATCTTGGTTTTCGCCGAAATCGCTTAGTTATTTACGTCGG
>JAZGGY010000353.1:0-3072 GCA_036480675.1 bacterium
TCGCGGGGCGAAACGGTATACCTGGAGGTGGACGGTCCCGATAGGGAGTGCGCGTGCGAACGCCTTAAATCCTTTTTAGAAGACGGTACCGACGAGTAACTAGACGTGAGAGAATTTACGGGCATTCCGGTAAGTGGCGGCGTAGCGCTTGGTAGAGCGTTCGTCGTAGCCCCGCGCGAGCTGACGGTCGAGCAGCGCGATATTGCCCTCGACGAGGTCGAAGCGGAGCAAACGCGGTTGGAGCGGGCGCTCGTCGTAACGCGCGACGAGTTCGCGTCGCTGCGGGACGAGGTCAAAAAGCACGAGGCGTCGATACGGGCCGAGATATTGGACGCGTACATGTTGGTACTGGACGACGAGATGCTGACCGAAAAGGCCCGCGATATGATCCGCGATGATAAGGTATCGGCCGAGTACGCGTTCAAAACGACGCTCGACGAAATGCTTATGGTCTTTGAGGCTATGGAAGACCCGTACTTCCGCGAGCGCGCCGTAGATTTGCGGGGCGTCGGCAACCGCGTCGTAATGAACCTTCTGGGCGTGGCCTACCGTCTTTTCGAGGACGTTAGTGATAATTCGATACTCGTGGCCCACGACCTGCCGCCCTCCGACGCGGCCGCGCTGCCGCGCGAAAAAGTCGGCGCTATAGTTACCGAAGTGGGTAGCCGGACGTCCCACACCGCGATTATAGCCCGCAGCATGGAAGTCCCGGCGGTAGTGGGCGCCGACGGCGTCGTCGGTTACGTCCGCGCGGGAGACAGTTTGGTCGTGGACGGAGTAAATGGGCGCGTCATCGTAAACCCGACCGACGAGGTCGCGGCGAGCTACGAGGAATTGGGGCGCGAACTATTGGCGGAAGAAAAACGCCGCACCCACCTGGTAGAACTCCCCGCAACGACCCTCGACGGATACCGGATAGAACTCTCGGCTAATATCGAACTTATAGCCGAACTCGAAGCCGTAGCACGCCACGGCTGCGACGGCGTCGGCTTGTACCGTACGGAGTTCTTATTCCTGCACCGGAACGACTTGCCGTCCGAAGAGGAACAACTGGACGCATATCGGAAAGTAGCCGAGGCCTGCTTTCCGCACTCCTGCATTATCAGGACCATTGACATCGGCGGCGACAAGTTTTTATCTTTTCCCGAAGTGGCTCGTGAGATCAACCCTTTCCTCGGCTTGCGCGCGATACGGTTTTGCCTTAAGCGCCGGGATATATTCCGGACGCAACTTCGCGCTATCTTGCGAACTACCGCGTACGGGAAAGTAAAGATTATGTTTCCCATGATTTCCGACGTGGAGGAGCTGCGCACCGCCAAAGAAATTCTGGCGGACGTTAAGCGCGAGCTCGAGCGGGAAGGGCGTTTCGTCGACGAAGCGCTCGAAGTGGGCATTATGGTCGAGGTCCCGTCGGCGGCGCTCAGCGCCGACTTATTGGCCCAGGAGTGCGACTTCTTCAGCTTGGGTACCAATGACTTAATCCAATACACTTTGGCGGCCGACCGGGGCAACGAAAAGATCGCCTATCTATACGAGCCCTTTCACCCCGCGGTACTAAAGCTTATAAAAACGACCGCCGACGCCGCCCATCGTAATAGTATATGGATAGGTATATGCGGCGAAATGATCGCGGACCCCAAAGCAGCCATACTTTTGTTGGGCCTGTCCTTCGACGAATTCAGCGCGAGCCCGGCTTCCGTTCCGGGTATCAAGATGGCCTTGAGGGCCGCGCGGTACGTCGACGCGCGCCGCGTCGCCGAACGGGTAATCAAAATGACGTCAGCTTCTGAGATTCGGTCTTTTTTAACCCGCAAGCTAGCCGAAATGGGCGTACCGGCGGTTCGATGCCAATGGTAAAAAAAGCTCTATATATTTCTTTAGCGTTGGCCGCTTTGGCCTGCCGTACCAACCTGCTCTTGGGCAAGGTCGAGGGCGTAGCTGCCAATATTTACGCCCCCAACGGGCGTACGCCGGCTTACCGCGCGGAAGTCGCCGTCGCCGACGTCAAGCCGGGTGGCTACTACGGCGAGGCCGTTACGTCGGCCAGCGGTTATTTCACTATAACCGTATTACCCGACGGGTTGTACCGCGCCAACGCAACCTCGCCGAACGGCTTGTTAAAAAGCAGTTTCCGCACCGACGTCGTCGACGGCTATTCGGCGGGCGGCATCGAAGTGTTGTTGGCACCGGCGAGAGCCGGTACGTTCGTTAACGTCTCCGGCCTTTATGACGATATGGGGACGATCTTCGTAGACCTCGGCTACCGATATAAAACCCTCGGCGTAGAAGCACTCGCCCAAAAGCAAAACCCGCTGCGAGACGCGGACATAGTGTGCCTCAACAGCGGCGTCGATACGACGTGGGCTCAGAACGAGACGGTTATTAGGAACCTAAAATCGTTCGTGGAAAAGGGAGGGCGCCTGATCGCGACGGATCAAGCGTGGCCGTTTGTCAAGGCTTCGTGGCCGGGGAAAGTAACCTGGCCGACCGACCCGGCCATAGGGAGCCCGCATCAAGACGTCGAGGGGGCATTCGCCGACGCCGACCTAAAAAGATGCGCTATGGTTCCGAGGTGGCGGTTAAGGTACGACCTGGGAAACTGGGCCGTCCCGACCGAGACGACGGGTACAGTCTTCGTTCGCGGCGACGTGGAAACGACGTCCGGCAAAAGGAACGACGCACCGTTGCTCATCGGATTTGGATACGGTCGCGGCTTCGTCTCCTTCGGCACGTTCGATTGGCGAACGCAATACCGTCATGGCCGGCTGGCGGTCCGCGTCTTTAACTATCTTATAACTAATAAGTAGTATTGAGAATACGTCAATTGTGCCGCCGCGTCCCGGCGGCCTATACGGGCGCGTCGAGCGACGCGCTCTTTGCGTACCATGAAAAAAGAACCTGCGGTTCTTCCTGTTTTAGGAGTGATCGTCGCCCCCGGCGTATCGCTGGAAGACGTTGTCCGGGCGGCGAACGACGAACTCTTCGAAACGGCGCAAAGTACCGAACCGGTACCCTTCGACTTCACGGACTACTACCAAAAGGAGATGGGGACGGGACTTATACGCCTTTGGC
>JAZGGY010000354.1:0-3081 GCA_036480675.1 bacterium
GCTCGAGCATAAAGTCGCACTCGAATTCCCGCCGACCGCGGAACTTTACCATCCGCTGAACGTACTCCAGCGGCGGAATCACCTGCGCCCGGGTGGCGTGGACGCGCGACCGCGATATGCGGCGCCGCATCAGCGACGCGTAGTACGGCGTTATGCCGAACGGTACGCCCTTCCTGGTAGCGAGGTCGACGGCCTTCGCCTCGTCGCGCGAGAGCGTAATTATCTTCTGCAACGTTTTGCGGTCGCGAATGACGTTGTCGAATTGCCAATGCCAGTCGCTCCACTCGTCGTCGCTAACGCCGAAAAGTTCCCTTACGCGCGCCGCGTTGTGCCGTCGTTCTGCGATTAAATCTTCGTCGAGGCCCGACGGGTACCGCGCCAGACCCTTCTCCAATTCGCCCGCGAGGAGGTCGAGGTCCCGTGAACGCGCGAGCGCGGCCTTGCGGCCGTGCAGTCCTGAATGCGTCGGCAGCTCCTTGCCTTCGTAGATCGGCGACCTACCCGCTATCCCAAGGAAAAGGTGTCTGAATTCCTCAAAAAACCCGGGCGACAGCTCTTTACGCCTCCCCGAATACTTGCCGCGCGCCAGCTGCCAAAGGGTCCGTAGGCCGCTGAATTTCGCCGACTTTTCGTAATAAGCCGAAAAAATATTTTTCAGTACGTCGATACAATCGTCGACAACTTCCCACTCCCAGCTGGGAAGGTCGACTTCCTCGGCCCGGATTTCGCGCTTCCGCGCCTCGAGGTAATCGAAAACGGCCAGCCGAGCTTCCTCAAACGTCGGCGCCGCCCCTAAAAGTGTTTTTATCTCGGGAGCCGCGGCCCACATCCGCCGCTGGAACCGCTTATTAAAAATCGGCAAGGTATCTCCTTACTATTACTACTACACGACAGGTTGCGCGAAGCCCTTCCGGCCTCGCCGCCGACCCCCTTTTACCCCCTTTTATATTAACACAAATACGATAATGCTGATAAGGTTAACTAAGCGGTCGAAAACGCGCAAAAGTTGCCCGAGTATTTAATAATATATTGCGGCTCCGGCTCGTAAGTGATAGAATCACCGCCGGCGAGTTCGTCGCCAAGCCGTTAACGTAGGCCGCGTTTCGTAAAAGAGCGATAATATCCGCGGCGGAAGCCGTAACGTATACCACGAAAAATCGGCGAGAGACCTTTACGTCGGGCCCCGGCGGCCCGGCTTGACGGCTGCTTTACAGGAGGCCCTTAATATGACGGTTAAACTCGACGGTAAATCGCTTACGATCGAGAGTCTGGTAAAAATCGCGCGCGGTGGCGAACCGGTCGAGGTGACCGAGGACGCGTGGGAACGGATTCGTAAATGCCGCGCGATGTTGGACGACAAGGTCGAGAAGCGCGAGGTCATGTACGGCGTGACGACCGGAATCGGCGAGTTTTCGGAAGTAGTCCTCACGCCCGAGCAAACGCAGAAATTCCAACGCTACCTCGTATACTCCCACTCCGCGGGCTGCGGCGAACCCTGCGACGTCGACGACATCCGCGCCGCGATGGCCACGCGCGCTAATTGCCACTGCATCGGCTTTTCGGGACTCAGGCCGGTAGTAGTAGAGACCCTCGTCAACATGCTCAATAAGGGCGTAACGCCGGTCGTATTCCAGCACGGCTCGGTGGGCGCCTCCGGCGACCTCTCGCCCATGAGCCAGGTGGCGCTCGTGCTCATAGGCGAGGGCGAAGCTTTCTACGACGGCGAGCGGATGGACGGCAAAAAGGCCATGGACGCCGCCGGCGTACCCACCATCGTCTTCGAAGCCCGCGACGGCCTGGCCACCATCAACGGCTCGAACGTCATCGCCGGCATGGGCGCGCTCGAGGTCCACGACGCCTACCGCTGGGCCAAGACGCAGGAAGTCGTCGCCGCCATGACGTTCGAGGTCCTTAACGTCAATACGCTGTGCCTGGACGAGCGCCTCCACAAAGCGCGCGGCTACCCGGGCGCCGTTAAATGCGCGAGCAACATCCGGCGCCTGGTCGACGGCTCCGAGATGCTGGTCCCCGGCAAGATAGGTAAAAAGAAAATCCAAAACGCCTACAGCCTTCGCTCCACGCCCCAGGTAGTCGGTTCGACCAAAGACGCCTTCGACTGGGCGCGGCAGATGTTCGAGATCGAATTCAACGGCGCCGGCGACAACCCGCTCTTCTTCCCCGACGACGACGAAGTAGTCACCGGGGCCAACTTCCAGGGGACGCCGCTGGCCTTCGCCCTCGAGCTGGTCGGCACCGCGGCGACGACGGTATGCGTCCTTTCTGAGCGACGCCTCAACCGCCTGATGAACCCCAACTTGAACGAGGGGCTGCCGGCGTTCCTTATCCACGGCGCCGGCATGTTCAGCGGCCTGATGCTCACGCAGTACACCGCCGGCATGCTGGTCAACGAGAACCGCGTCCTATGCCACCCCGCGGCCATCGGCTCCATCCCCGCCGCCGCGGACCAGGAGGACTTCGTCTCCATGGGTATGAACACCGCTATGAAGACGAAGCAGATATTGCGCAACGCCTGGTACATAATAGCTATCGAGCTTATAGCGGCGTGCCAGGCGATGGACCACCGGCGGCCGATCAAGGGCAGCGCCGCCGCGGAGGCGGTGTACGAGCTGGTCCGCAAACACGTCGACTTTATGGAGGAAGACCGGCCGACGCAATACGACATCAACCACGTGGCCGAGCTCGTGAAGTCGGGCGAGGTCTTGGCCGCGGCCGAGAAGGTCGCGGGCGAATTGGAATAACGCCGACCGCTCCACGGGACCGCGCACAACTATAGGTGATGAAACCCCTACCGCCCAAAGGAACGCGCGATTACCTGCCGGCGCAGATCCGTACGCGCGGCGGCGTGATCGAAACCGTCAAACACGTCTTCGAGAGTTTCGGCTACGCGCCGCTGGAAACGCCCGCGCTCGAGCGCCTCGACGTTCTGACCGGCAAGTACGGCGACGAGGCGGACCGCCTCATCTTCCGCATCCTGAAGCGCGGCGCCGCCGGCGAGCGCGGCGAAGCCGACCTGGGCTTGCGCTACGACCTCACCGTCCCGCTGGCGCGCGTCATGGCCGC
>JAZGGY010000355.1:0-2523 GCA_036480675.1 bacterium
CTTAACATGCGCTTCGACGGCGACCCGTCGGAGTTGACCGCGGCCGAGGTAGTGAACACTTTCGACGAGGAAAAGTTGGCGGACATAATCCACGAGTTGGGCGAAGAGCGGCGTGCGCGCGCTATCGCCCGGGCCATTGCGAACCGGCGTGCGCGGTTTTTATTCGCCGACGTCGCCGATCTCGCCGAGGTGGTTACCCGGGCCGCAGGCGGCCGGCGCGGCCGCCTTCACCCCGCTACGCGGACGTTCCAGGCTTTGCGGATATTTGTAAACGACGAGCTGGGCGCGCTCGAGACGGCGTTACCCGAAGCGGTAGCGATAAGTGCGTCCGGCGCGCGCTTGTTCGTGATTGCGTATCACTCGCTGGAGGACCGTATTGTTAAGAAATTCTTCCGAGCATCGGCCGCCGCGGGCGAATTACGGCTCGTAACCCCCAAACCGCAGCGGCCTTCCGCGGCAGAAGTGCGCGGTAACCGGCGAAGCCGCAGTGCGCGCTTGCGCATAGCCGAGAAGGTTTAATATGGCGACGGTGCATTATCGCCCCCCGACTATCGACGTTGCGCGTCGACCTAAACGGCGTCGGCGGTTCTACGTTTGGGCCGTAGTCGCGACTTTTGGCGTTCTGTTGTTGTCGTTTTTATATTTGTGGCAGTACGTGTCGATCCTTGAGTTCAACTACAAGGTAGCGCGCCTCCAGCGCGAATTGGACGAGGCGTACCAGGAGAAGGTGACTTTGAAAGCCGACTTGTACCGGCGGCGTTCGATGGCCGAGATCGACGAGGTAGCGCACGAGAAACTCGGGTTGCGGCCGCCGGCGCCCGGTCAGGTCATCATCATAGAGGATGGAAGTTGAGGTCGGCCCGCAAAATACGTTTCGCCACGTTGTACTTTTTCTTCGTCGTCGTCTTCGGCGCCGTTCTCGTGCGGCTGGTGTGGATTCAAGTGTTGCACCATGATTTCTATGCCGAGGCGGCGTTTAACCAACAATACGGAAGGAGTTACCTACCGGCGGCGCGGGGCGTTATCTACGACCGCAACATGAGCCCGTTGGCGATGAGCAGGCCGGTTTACGATATCTATTGTATACCGCGGCTCATCCAGGATGGTAAGGCCGTGGCGAGAGTGCTTGCGCCGGTGCTCGGCGTCGACGAGGCGGAGCTCGAGCGCAAATGCGCTTCGGAAGCGGAGAGCGAGTGGCTGGCCCGCGAGGTGGCCCGGGGCATGGCGACGAAAGTGTTGGCGATAGGTTTGACCGGCGTCTTCGCCCGCCCTTGCGAGCGGCGGATATATCCCGAGGGTGAGCTTGCGTCCCACGTGCTGGGCTACGTCGGCCCTCGCGACGGCGCTCGCGCCGGCGCCGAAAGCACGCTCGACGTTTTCCTGGAGGGTCTGCCCGGCTACTTCGACGGGGGCGCCGACGCCGCGGGACGCGTTCTCCCGGACCTGACCGATAACTTCGTACCTCCGATGAACGGCCTGGGGTGCGTCCTGACCATCGATAAATGGTGCCAATACGTCGCCGAACGCGAGCTGAGAGCGAGTTGCGAACGATACGGCGCGGAGGCCGGTGCCGCGGTCGCCATGGACCCACGCAACGGTGAAATACTCGCGCTGGCTTCCTATCCCGCGTACGACCCCAACGATTACGGCGAGTACCCGCAGGCCAATTGGCGTAACAACGCCGTTACGTCGGCCCTCGAGCCCGGGTCGATAGTGAAACCTTTTCTCGTAGCCGCGGCGTTGGAGGAGCGGGTCGTATCGACGCGCGATATTTTCGATTGTTCGAAAGCTTTACGTCTGGGGCGTTTCGAGGTAACGGACGTCAAACCCAGCGCCGAGCCGCTCACGCCGTCCCAGATAATCGAGCGCTCCAGTAATATCGGCGTAGTTCTTATTGCCCAAAAGTTGGGTGGCCGTCGTTATTACGAGTATTTGCGCAGGTTCGGGTTCGGCGAGCGGACCGGCGTAGAGCTGCCGGCCGAGAATCCCGGTATCCTCCGTTACGACGAATTCAAAAGGCCGCTCGGCCGGGCGTTCGCCAGTTTCGGCCAGGGGCTCTCGGCCACCCCCCTGCAGCTCGCTACCGCGGCTTGCGTTCTCGCCAACGGCGGCAAGTTGGTCAAGCCGATGCTCGTCTCGGCCATAGTCGACGAGAACGGTCGAACGCTCCGGCGTTTCGCACCCGAGACTCAGCGGCGGGTAATCTCCGCCGAAACGGCGGCTGCGGTAAGACAGATGATGGCGCTCGTCGTCGAGCGCGGCGGCGGCAAGTTGGCCCGGCTACCCGGGTACCGTGTAGCCGGCAAGACCGGGACGTCGGAAATCGCGTCCCCCGGCGGCCGGGGATACGTGCCTGGCGCGTATCATGCGTCTTTTTTGGGGATTTTCCCGGCCGACGACCCCCGCGTCGTGATCTTCGTTACGATAAAGAAACCGCGCGGCGAAGTCTTCGGCGGTACGGTGGCGGCGCCGCCCTGCGCTCGTATCGCCGCGGATATCTTGCCGGCGCTAAAGGTGCTTCCC
>JAZGGY010000356.1:0-8167 GCA_036480675.1 bacterium
GCCGGTATGCCGAACTCCCGAGCGAGCTCCACGACGACGCCGGCCACGCCGGAGAAGTTGTGCAAGTGTTGGTGGCCGTCGAGGTGCGTAACGCGGACGCCGGCCGTCGATACTTTAGCGAGCTGCGCGGCGAGCTCGGCGCGCACGTCCGCGGGCGAAATCCTGCCCGAAAAAAAACCGCGCGCGAACGCCGCGGCGTCCTTAGGGAGCGCGCCCGCCGGCCCTATCAACGTAGGCACCGCGCTCGGCCCCAGGACCGCGCGGCCGGACGAGAGGGTTAGGTGTACGCCTACGCCCAGCTGAGGCAAATCGTCCAACCGCGCCAACGCGTCGTCGAAGGCCGGCCCCCCCGCCATTATCGACGCCGACGTCACTATCCCCTCGCGGCACGCCCGCTCTACGCCGGCGTTGACCGATACGCTCGAGCCGAAGTCGTCGGCGTTAACGATGAGCCGGATAGCGCGCTGCCGGTCGGGCGGCGGCATTAATATTGGCTCAGCGAGCCGTCGCGCTTGGCCCGGGCAAGCGCCCACCGAAAACCCACCCCACCGGCGGCCAGCGCGCCGACGGCGAAGGCGCCCAGAATGATTAACGGCTTCGTCGCCGGCTCGGCTGCCGCGCCCCCCAGAACGGCCGACCGCGCCACGTCCAACGCGTACGTCAACGGGATAAACGCGGCGACCGCCCGCAACCAGTCCGGCAATACCTCCACCGGGAAATATACCCCCGACAGAAGCGCCGCCAACTGGCCGAAGAAAAGATTGATGGGGTTGCCCTGCTTAAAAACGAGCAGAAAAGCCGCGGACAACATCCCCAGGCCGAAGTACGCCGCGACCGTGAGCGCGGCGACGGCGGCAAACAGCGGAAATCCCGCGAACCGAAACGAAACGCCGAACACGACCGCGCCCAGAACGAGGTAGGCCACGACGCGGCCCGAGGACACGATGTATCGGGACAGCGAGGCCGCGGCCAGGATGCGGAACTCGCCGCCCCGCCGGCCGAGCAACGGCTCGAGCGTACCCACGTATTGCTCTCTCGCTATGACTTGTGAGAGCCCTCCCAAACCCGCGCCCACCAGGCCCTGCATCGCCAGGCCGATAATTACGAAGGGGAAGTACTCGCCGCCGTACCGTGAAAGGTACGCCGAACCGAGGCCGGTGAAGACGCGGCCCACGAAGAAGAATATGAGGAGGTAAAACAGCAGCGACGCCAGGCCCATGACGAATGAAAAGCGGTACGAGGCGATATTCAAAAAGTCCCGCCGCACGAACGCGCCCCATATCCGGAAGAAGCTAATCATCCCCGCCCGCCTGCAAGAGCGCCAGGTACGTCGACTCCGTCGCCTCGGGGACCCTTATGGCGGGAGATGCGCCCGCGCCGGCCAGCACGCCGAAGGCGTCCGAAAGGGCCTCGGCGTCCGCCGGCTCGTCGAAGTAAACAAAAAAAGCGTCCGGGCCGCGTTCCACCTGCACGTTGGCGACATGTTGCTCCAGCGCACCCACCGTGGCCGGGTCGACGCTCGCTAACCTCGCGCCGTAGCGGGCGGAGGGCGTGCCAAGCACTTCGCTCGGCGGCCCTGCGGCCACCACCCGGCCGCCCACCAGCACCACGACCCGGTCCGCTATTATGCGCGCCAGCCACAACTGGTGGGTGGCGACGAGCGCGCCGCGCCCCTCGGCTTTGACGAGGTCGTCGCGGACGAAACGGGCCAGCTCCAACGTCGTCGGGTAATCGAGCTCGCCCGCCAATTCGTCCACCAACAGCAGCGCCGGGTCGGGCAACAGCGCCCGGGCGAAGGCCAACCGCTGCCGCATGCCGCCGGAATAGACGCGTACCGGGTCGTCGGCCCGGCCATCCAGGCCGACTCGCTCGAGCGAGGAAGCCACCCGGGCCCGAACCTCGGCGGCCGGTGTGCCCAATAGGACCGCGAAAAACCTCAAGTTCTCCGCGCCGGAGAGGCGCCAGTAAAAACTCCGCTCGCCGCCGGCCACGAAACCCACCGACGCGGTGTTGACGTCGACGGCGCCCGCGTCGGCTATTACCGCGCCGGCGGCTATTTTCAACAGCGTCGTCTTACCCGCGCCGTTGGGGCCGAGCAGGCACACCACTTCGCCCGGGGCGACGTCCAAATCGACGTCGCGCAAAGCCGTAATCCGGGGCCTACGCTTCCACGTCTTCAGCAGCGAAACGCGGCCACGGTACACTTTGCTCACACGCCTTAGGCTGAGGTACGGTTCCACAACTCGAGGGTCCTAAACGACGATAACACGGCGGCGGCGGCGAGTCAAACGGCATAATTACGGCTCGTTTCGTCACGGGGCGAATTTTTTCCTTGAAATCGTCCCGCGTTATGCTATATTATACAGCGTCGTAAGTGCCTGATATTGCTTGTTGATAAGCTGTTTAAAACTTTCCCGATTATGGCCTCCGCTGCGCCCCAACGCCGTCCGAATAACAGCCCGCGACGCACCTGCCTATGCCACGGGCAGGGCTTTTTGACCGCCCTACGTAAAAGAACGGATACTCCCAGCCCGCAACGCGTTGATTTTAATGTCGTTAACCGCCTTGCGCGCCGTTCGGATAAGAGTCGATATATCAAGCAAGCGGTAGTTGGGCTAAGAGCCCTTACGTTGATGCACACCTCTTGGAATAGTAGCAAACCGTCACCTAACGCGGCTTTGGGCCGAAACGATTGTGGAAAACCGGGTTCCGTTCGGGCGCGTGCGGGGGCACGGTTGACGCACAGCCGGCTAGCTTTTTTTAACAGGAGGTCCGGGCGGTGAAGTCGGTAAAAGCGGAAACGCGAATGTGGCGCGACATCTTCCGCCGGGTCGCGGGCGAAATGGGCCGCAAAGAATGCGAGACGTGGCTTCGGCCCGCGGTGTGCAAAGGCGTCGCCGGCAACGTCCTCCTCCTCGAGGTACCCAATAACCTCTATCGGGAATTCATTAAAGAAAAATATTTGGGGGTCTTGGAGGAGAAGGCGCGCGAGGTTATGGGACCGGAGGCCAAAGTCGACGTCGAGGCCGCGGTGGCCCAGGAGGGGTTGTTCCTCGGCGACGCCGGCCCCGCCGACGGCCCGGCGAAATTCCCGGCGCCCAAACTGTCGAAATTGAACCCCCAATATACGTTCGATACTTTCGTCGTAGGCCGGTCGAACTCGTTCTGTCACGCCGCTTGCCGAGCCGTGGCCCAAAACCCCGGCGCTCGCTACAATCCCCTTTTCATCTACGGCGGCGTCGGCCTCGGCAAAACGCACCTCCTCCACGCGATAGGCCACGCGACCATCCAAAAGGGCAACAACGTCCGCATCTCGTACCTCTCGTGCGACCACTTCATGAATGAAATGATCGCCGCGGTAAAGAATAACCGGACCGATTCCTTTCGGCGGAAATATCGGAACGTCGAATTTTTGCTCGTTGACGACATCCAATTCCTGGCCGGTATGGAGGGTACCCAGGTAGAGTTCTTTCACACCTTCAATACCCTCTACGAAGCGGGGAGCCAGATCGTCCTCTCAAGCGACCGAGCGCCCAAAGACATTACCAAGGTAGAGGACCGCCTTCGGACGCGCTTCGAGTGGGGCCTTATCGCCGACATCCAGGCACCGGACTATGAGACCCGCCGGGCTATCATAGCGAGTAAGGCGGACCTGAAGGAGATAGCCATCGGCGATGAAGTTGCCGACCTCATAGCCACGCGGCTCACTACCAACATCCGTGCCATAGAGGGCGTTTTGAACAGGCTCTTTGCTACCGCACATCACACCGGGACGCCGGTCTCAATGGCGCTGGCCCAGGATATCCTGGGCGAGATCGTGCCCGAGGAGCGCCGCGTCAGCCTTTCCATCGACCAACTCCAAGAAGCCACCGCCAGGTACTTTAACATCAGCCGCCGTGACCTCCTTTCGAAGTCGCGCCGCGCCAACATCGCCCGGGCGCGCCAAATGGCGATGTACCTATGCCGCGAGAAAACGTCCTCCTCACTCTCTGACATCGGCCTCGCCTTCGGGAACCGCGACCATACGACCGTTATGTACTCCATATCCAAAATCGAAGGCGAGCTTGCCGCGGATAAAGATGACACCACCAAGGTCCTGCGCGACATAGAAAAAAACCTCGACCGTTTGAGCTTGTAAGCTACCCCCGTCCTAATAAGCCGTTAAAAAAGGGAGGCCGGCACGGCGAAGCGAAAGTTTTTAACCGTCCCACCACCGTTTTCTACACAACGCTCCCCACGTTCCACATGAATAGCTAACAGCTGTGGAAAATAAGATTTCCACTTTCTATTAACGCCGCGTTTCACCAGCAACTTCTCTTACTCGCGAAGCGCTAGCCTAAGGTAAAAAGTTATTAAGCCGAAATGCCCGGGGTGTGGTACTTTTGCTTGAAACATAAACAACATAAAGTTATATGTATTATTAGTGATATATATAATACATCTCGCCACAAGTGGAAAACTCTGGGGCGTCGGCAAGTGGTAAGCCACGGGTCTTTGGAACCCGCATGCGGTGGTTCGAATCCACCCGCCCCAGATTTAACTTTACAAGCATAAGGTGAATGCGATGAACCCCGAGAGGTTGATATTCGCCGGTAGTGGCAGCCCTGAATTCGCGTATCGGGTCGCGGAATCGCTTAGCGACAAGTTGGGCAGGATGTCTGTTTCGCGGTTTCCGGATGGCGAGGTGTCGGTCAAGGTGGAAGTGAACGTCCGCGGCCGTGACTGCTTCGTCATCCAGCCGACGTGTCCCCCGGTAAACGAGAACCTGCTCGAGTTGATGATAATAATGGATGCGCTCCGGCGGTCATCGGCTTATCGTGTAACGGCGGTGATACCGTATTACGGATACGCGCGCCAGGACCGCAAGGACCAACCACGCGTCCCGATTACGGCGAAGTTGGTTGCTAACCTTTTGGCGCGCGCCGGCGCGGACCGTGTTTTGACGATGGACCTGCATGCGGGGCAGGTGCAAGGGTTTTTTGACATACCGGTGGATAACCTGATGGCCGCGCCTATTTTCGCGAAAGCGGTAATGGCGCTCGGCCTCGACGAGCTCGTTGTTGCGTCGCCAGACGTCGGCGGCGTCAAGAATGCGAGGTCATTTGCGCGCAGGCTTGAGCGCATGAGGGAGGAGAAAGGCGAAGTGGGGCGCGTTGACTTCGCGGTGGTGGATAAGCACCGCAAGGGCCCGGACGAAGTGGCGGCGGTGAGTCTCATTGGCGACGTGGAGGGTAAGCACGTAGTCATGATAGACGACATCGTTTCGACGGGCGGCTCGTTGGTGGAGGCGGCCGCACTCCTGCGCGAGCGGGGAGCAGTGGACGTCGTCGCGGTAGTCACCCATCCCATACTGGCGGGTGGTGCCACCGGCAAGATAGAGGCGAGTAGTATGGAGGCTTTGTTCGTGACCGATACCATACCGCTCCGCGAGGGCGAGGGCGGGAAGATTAAAGTATGTTCGGTGGCAGCGCTTTTCGGCGCCGCTATCGACGCCATATACCGCAACCGGTCGATAAGCAGATTGTTTGACGGGGGCTAAGTTGGGGACAAAGGCCGCCACATTACTTCGAGGGTGTTTTTGGGTCGCCGCGGCCGGGGTGTTCGTTCTCCCCGCCGTCGCCGAAAAGAAACCGCCCCAGGACATGTACTACTTGATAGATATGCTCGAGAGCGCCGACGTCTCCGAGCGGCGCGACACCGCGCGCACGTTGGGCGTAATGGGGTTCGACGTGGCGACGCCGGGACTTATTAAAGCGCTGGAAGACAGCGACGCCAAGGTTCAGCTATTGGCAGCGGAGGCCCTCGGTAAGATAGGGGACACCCGCGCGGTCTCCCCGCTAATCGATAAGCTGCCGTACGCTGAGCCCGGCGTGAAGCGGTTCGTCCTGGGCGCGCTCGGCAAGATAGGCGACGGTCAGGCGCTAGAGCCTATGGTTCGAGCGCTGACGGAAGAGCCGGACGGCGACGTCCGCGCGAGCGCCGCGTACGGCCTGGGTGAGCTCGGCGACGCCGCGGCTGCGGACGCGCTCGCGGCGGCCCTGAGCGACGACTACAAGTGGGTGCGCTTCGAGGCCTGCGGCGCGCTGAGGAAGCTGAAGGCGCGCGGGGCGCGCGCGGCCTTGGAACGGGTCGCGGCCGGCGACGACGACGAGCAGGTACGCAAGGCCGCGGCGAAAGCGCTGGAAGAAATGGGCCTTTAAAGGAACCGGGCCCCGGGCGTAAAACGCCGCCCGCAACGGCCCGGGTCGGTTCGACGGCGATATGGTTGACGTTAAGCGGCAGCGGGCGTGGCTCGTCCCCGCCTGTTTTTTTTGCCTTGCCCTCGTAGTGCGAGTGCTGGTAGCCGCGCTTACGCGTTACCGGCTGCAGGCGGACGCGGTCTTCTATTTTGGCACGGCGCAGAACCTGGCGAGCGGCCTCGGGTACGTCCTTCCCGACGGCCGCTTTTTGGGTTCCGTGCCGCCGGCCTTCCCGCTATTCCTGGCGGGCGTTTTTAAGATATTCGGCCCGGGCTTGGCCCAGGCGGTGGCGGCGCAGGTCGTCCTCGGCGCCGCGACTGCCGTTTTGGTCTACTATCTGGCCCGTTTTTATTTCGATAAAAGGGTGGCGGCCGTGGCCGCGGCGATTTTCGCGGTCCACCCGGTCTACGTCTGGACGTCGCGCGTCGTCCTTTCGGAAACGCTGGCGACGTTCCTCTTGGCGGCGGCGCTGCTGGCGTACGCCAGGGCGTCGCGCGGTTCCGCGGCCTACGCCGTATTTACGGGCCTGTTATTGGCGGGGGGGGCGCTTTGCCGTTCGTCTTTTTTCGTCGTAGCGCTGGTATTGACGGCGGGCCTGGCGTTCTACAGGATGGGTGGGCCGGCCGCGAGGGTGCGTGCGGTGGCCTTGACCCTGGCGGCCTTTCTGGCGTTAACCGGCCTGTGGACGTACCGCAACTACCGGGTCTTCGGCGCGTTCATCCCGGCCACGTTAAACGCGAGCCAGATCCTTTACGAGGGGAACCTGCGGCTGGGCCGCGGCGAGTTCCCGACGTCGGTGGCGCTGCGGCGGTCGCCCGAGTTTGCGGAGAAGGTCGCCGCCCACTGGGGAACGCCGCGCGCCGACCTCGAGTACGAACGGTTCTATCGGGCGAAGGCTTTCGAGCTGCTGAGCCGGTACCGGCTGCGCTTCGCCCTTTCGCTGCCCGGCAAGTTCGTGCATTTCTTCAGCCCGGCGCCGTCGGCCAGGAAGAAGGCCGCGTTCGTCGCTTGGATCGTCGTCGGCGGAATGTTGACGGTGGCGGCGTGGGCGGGGATATTGTTGTTCCGCAGGCCCGCGTCGCGGACGTTCGCGCTGTTGGCGCCCGTGGCCGCGGTGGCGCTCACCCATACCGTTTTGAAACCCCTCCTCCGCTTTCGCGTCCCGATAGAGTTCATATTGATTATATACGCCGCGGCGTTCGCGGCGTTCTGCCTGCGGCGGCTAAGGCGTCCTTCCTCCGGCCGGGGTAATGGGTAGCCGCGGACCCGCCGCCCGGGATACCCCTTCCTTTATTTTACGTGGTAGAAGAATATTACGAAGGCGAAGCTCAAAGCGAGGTTGAAGAGCAGCGCCGGATATAAAAAGCGGTTCTCCTTAACTTTCAGATAATAGCCCGCGCCCAAGAGAAACCAGGGGGCCATAAAGAGCCAGACGCGCTCGGTTTCGGCGAGCGTCAGGCCCAATAGGTTGACGAGGACGAAACTTACGGCCGCGGCCAGTGAGACTAACGTAAGGCCCCCGGCCGTTTTCGTTTTTAATCCCCCCCACAGGTTGCGTAAGAAAAGCACCGTCGTCGTCGGCCCCAGCAGCGCGAAGAAGGCGACGAAGTTACCCGGCATCCACATCAGGTACGAGCGGTGCTTAGTCGCGTAGGCCGGCGCGCCGAAGAAAAGGCGTTTGACCCAGTAGACGACGTTGTCGCCGGCGCCGAAGTACAGCTCGGAGGCGCGTTGTTGGTACTGAAATTCGGTTATGACGTTGAAACCGGAGACGACGTATATCGCGGCGAAGAAGAGGGCGAAAGTAGCCGCGGCCGCGGCTCCCAGCGCCGCCACCCTCCCGGCCGGCAGAACCTTTCCGGCGGCCGGCGCGTCGTCGCCGGGTTCTTTTTTACGCCGGTACAGAACGTAGAGTAAGGACCATACGA
>JAZGGY010000357.1:0-2154 GCA_036480675.1 bacterium
GGCGCGGTTGGCGTACGTCGTGGGCGCGGCGACGTTGCTCCTCTACGTACTGCCGTACGCGCAGGGTATACATTACGGCGCGCGCTTCTACTACGGCGCGCTCCCGGCGGCGCTCCTGGGCGGCGGCCTGGGCTTGACGCTCCTCCCGTCGTGGTTAAAAAGTAAATGGGGTTTCGCGCGGGGCACGGCCGCGGCGGCCACTCTACTCGCCGTCGCCGTCGCGACGGTCCCGTACGTCGTCGCGCTCGAGCCCGGCTACCGCAACTCCTGGGCCTTCCCGGACGGAAAGCGCCCCTGGGTCTCGCACCGGCTCGAGTGGGCGCTCGAGGAGTGGAACGTTAAAGAGGCTATAATCTTCGTCGCGCCCCGGGAACGCTGCGCCGGCCCGCCCCCCAACGACGCCGCGCTTAAGAATCGCATCATATACGCCCATGACCGCGGCCCGCGCAACGCCGCCTTCGCCGCGCTCTTTATGCCGCGTCCGTACCTACTATGCGACTACCGCGAATTCGATGACACCGGCGTCATCCGCGTGCTCGAGCTCGAGCCCGACCGCGACGCCGCCGAAAGGAGTACGGAATGATACTTCACCAAGGTTGCGGCCCGGAGTTCACCGAGGCCACGGTTAAGGCCGCGGTCGACGCCTGCCGCGAACGTAAAATCAAGCATCTCGTCGTCGCCTCCACCACCGGCGCCACCGCCCGCGCGGCCCACAAGGCCGTAAAGGGCAGCGACGTCCAGCTTGTCGTCGTAACCCATAACACCGGCTTCGGCGAAGAAGGCCAACAGAAATTCCCCGCCGACCTCCGCGCCGAGTTGGAGGCGGCGGGTACGCGGGTCCTCACCGGCGCGATGGTCTTTCGGAGCCTGGGCCGCGCCATCCGCGATAAGACGGGCGGCGACCAGGAGACGCTGGTGGCCTCGGCCCTCCGCGTCCTGGGCGAGGGGACGAAGGTATGCGCCGAAATAGCGATGATGGCGGCGGACGCCGGCCTGATTCCCCCCGAAGACGTGGTATGCGTCGCCGGGACCGGTCGCGGCGCCGATACCGCCGCCGTCGTTCGCGCCGTCCCGTCGAATAAATTCTTCGACCTCAAAATCCGTTCGTACGTCGCGAAACCGTACGAGTTTTAGCCTTACGCCCTTTACGCAAAACGACCCGCAACGGGCCGGCCGTTTGAAATGTTCGGCCAATTAATGTATAATCAACGAAATGGCCACGCCTCCTGACCAAAGACCCGTCTTGATCGCCGGAGGCCGCGTCGTCGACCCTATCGGCGGTACGGCTGACGAGGATATACTAGTCGATGACGGCGTCGTTGCCGCGCGGGGCGCGGGGCTCGAAGCGCCGCCCGGCGCCGTCGTCGTCGACGCCGCCGGCAAGTACGTCTTCCCCGGCCTTATCGACATGCACGTTCACCTCCGCGAGCCGGGCCGGGAGGACAAGGAGACCATCGCCACCGGCGCGCGGGCGGCGGTCATGGGCGGTTTCACGTCGGTGTGCGCCAAGGCCAACACCTTCCTGGTGATGGACAACCCGGCGGTGGTGGAGTTCGTCCACTCGCGCGCGGAGGACGCCGCGTACGCCCACGTCTTCCCGGTCGGCTCCGTCACCGAAGGGTTACGGGGCTACGGCAGCCTCTCGGAGATAGGCAGCCTGAAAGAGGCGGGGGTCGTCGCGCTCTCCGACGACGGCGTACCGGTGGTGCGAAGCGACGTCATGGTCGCGGCCTTGCGCTACGCCGCCGACTTCGGCCTCCCCCTCATCGCCCACTCCGAGGACTACGCCCTGTCGGCGGGCGGCTCCGTGACCGAGGGCCCGGTCTCGAGCCGGACCGGCCTGGTCGGCATCCCGCCGGAGGCCGAGGAGGCAATGGTCGCGCGCGACATAGCGCTGCTGCGCCAGGCGGGGGGCAAGCTCCACGTGGCGCACGTGAGCACCGCGGCCTCGTTGGCGCACATCCGGCGCGCCAAGGCCGAGGGGCTGGACGTGACGTGCGAGACCGCCCCCCACTATCTGCTGCTCACCGCGGAGGCCGTGACCGGGTTCGACGCCGACGCCAAGATGAACCCGCCGCTGCGGGACGAAGCGGACCGTCAGGCCATTCTGGCCGCCGTCGCGGACGGGACCGTCGACTGCGTCGCCACCGACCA
>JAZGGY010000358.1:0-3353 GCA_036480675.1 bacterium
AGCCGTCGCGCCGGGCGAGCACCGCCTTCTCGTCTACGCCGGCGTCGGCGACGTTTACGATTCCTCCTTCGCGACGGACGTGGCGTTCGCCTCGGCGGAGCTCGAGGTGCTGATCGACCTCTGCGTCGAGACGCAAATGACGATCGTCAAAGGGCGGGCGAAAGACGACCGCGGCAAACCGGTCGCCGGCGCCCGCGTCGGCGTCGAAGACCTCTTCGTCGAAACGACGACCGACAAGAAAGGCCGATACGAGCTCGAGCTGCCGCCCGGTACGTGGACCGTCGCGGCCTACGGCGACGGCCGGGCGGCGACGGAGGTCACGGTAGCAGGGCCGCCCGAGCCGTGGGAGGAAGTCCCCGTCGTCGAGCTGGACTTGCGATTGGAATAGGCCGATGCAATACCGCGACTTCGGCAACCTCGGGTACAAAGTAAGCGCGCTGGGCTACGGCGCCATGCGCCTCCCGGAAGACGAAAACGGCGACGTCCGACGCGAGGACGCGGTGGCCATAATACGCGAGAGCATCGACGCCGGCATCAACTACGTAGACACCGCGCCGCTTTACAATCGCGACCAATCGGAAGAAGTGGTGGGCGAAGCCCTTCAGGGCGGCTACCGCGAGCGCGTGTGGCTCTCCACCAAGAACCAACGCGTAAACGACGACCCGGACGACTGGCGCCGCCGCCTCGACGATTCGCTCCGCAAACTCAAGACGGACTACCTCGACGTCTACCATTTATGGGGGATAAGCTGGAAAGAGTTTACGGAGCATCTGGCGATAAAGGACGGCCCGCTCGCCGCGGCGCGCCGGGCCCAGGAGGACGGCCTCTTCCGCCACCTCTTCTTCTCGTTCCACGCGCCGCCGGAGGATTTATTTAAGATAATCGATACCGGCGAGTTCGTCGGCTGCACGGTCCAGTACAATTTGATAGACCGCAAAAATGAGGCCGGCGTAGCGTACGCCGCGGCCAAGGGCCTGGCGGTCGTGATTATGGGGCCGGTGGGGGGAGGACGTTTGGCCGGGCCGTCGTCCGTGCTGGAAGGTTTGGAGTTTTCGGCCGCCGGCACTGCCGAGCTCGCGCTCCGCTTCGTCCTGGCCGACGCCGGCGTGAGCTGCGCCATCTCCGGGATGAGCAGCCGCGCGCAGCTTCGCGGGAACGTGGCGACGGCGTCGCGGAACGACCAACTTGGCGCCGCCGAGCTCGCCCAAATAAACGAGAGCTTCGACGAATACCGCAAGCTCGCCGAACTTTATTGCACCGGCTGCGATTACTGTTTGCCCTGTCCCGAGAACGTGGCTATACCGCGGGTATTCGCGTTGTACAACCTGGCTCGAGTTTACGGCCTGGAAGAAGCTGCCGGGAAGCTGTACGCCGAGATAGGGCGTACCGGTTTCTTCGCCGGGATGAGCAACGGCGCGGCGTGTACCGCCTGCGGCGAGTGCGCCGAGAAGTGCCCCCAGAAGTTGGACATACCGGAGGAGTTGGCCGCGGCACACGCGGCGCTGGGTAATGGACAGGGCGAGTGAGAATATCCGCGCCAACCTGGCCGTTACGCGCCTGGCGGTCATATCCAATACGGCCTTGACGGCCGGGAAACTCGTCGCCGGCGCCGCGATGTCCTCCGCCGCGGTGCTGGCCGAGGGGCTGCATTCCGGCGTAGACCTCCTGGCGGCGCTTATGGCCTTCTGGGCGGTCCGGAAAGCGCGGCTGCCGGCCGACGGCGACCACGCCTTCGGCCACGGCAAGTACGACGCCCTCTCGGGCGCGGTCGAGGGACTGTTGATTTTCGGCGCGGCGTTCTTTATAATCGTCGAGGGCGTGCGGAAGATAGGCGGGGGCGGAACGGTCGAGCGCCTCGGCCTGGGCGCCGCGGTCATGGCGGCGTCGGCGTTGATAAATTTCATCGTGTCGGCGCGATTGTTCGCCGTGGCGCGGCGGACGGGTTCGGTGGCGGTGGAGGCCGACGGCCATCACCTCCGCACCGACGTGTGGACGTCGCTGGGCGTCCTCGTCGGCATAGGCTTAATCGGACTCACCGGGATTCATATTCTGGACCCGCTTGCGGCTCTCGCGGTAGCCGGTTTGATATTGATTACGGCGTGGCGCATTACGAGGAAATCTTTCCGCGACCTTCTGGACCGGCGCTTGCCGGCGGAGGAGGAAAAGCGTATCGCCGAGATCGTAACCAAGGGCCACCCCCACTGGCTCGAGCATCACAAGCTCCGGACCAGGCGCGCCGGCGGCCAGCGCCACGTCGACTTGCACCTCGTCACGTGCCGCGACATACCGGTCGACCTCGCCCACAGCTTGACGGAAGATCTGGAGGACGACATACGGCGGGAGTTCGCCGGGGCCGAAATAATCACCCACGTCGAAGCGTGCGAGAAGACGGAGGACGAGTGCGACGACGTTTGCCCGATGTACGAGATTAAGATGAAGATAATTACCCGAACAGAGGGGCGGTAAATGCCGGTTTCGGATTATCAGGTTTTCGCGCGGCGGTTCCGGCCGCTGAGTTTCGACGAGGTCGTCGGCCAGGAGGCGGTTACGCGTACGCTGGCCAACGCCGTAACCGGCGGTCGCGTCGCCCAGGCGTATCTGTTCGCGGGGCCGCGGGGCGTGGGCAAGACGTCGGTGGCCCGCATCCTGGCCAAGGCTCTCAATTGCAGCCAGGGGCCGACGGTTACGCCGTGCGGCGAGTGCGACAATTGCGGCGCCATCGCCGCCGGTAACGACACCGACGTACTCGAGATCGACGGCGCCTCCCACCGCGGCATCGACGACGTGCGCGAGCTGCGGGAGCGCGTCCGCTTCGCGCCGGGCCACAGCCCGTACAAGATATACATCATCGACGAAGTTCACATGTTGACGGCGGAAGCGTTCAACGCCCTCCTCAAGACGTTGGAGGAACCGCCCTCGCACGTGGTCTTCATCTTCGCGACGACGCGGTTCGACAAGGTCCCGCCCACCATAGTGTCCCGCTGCCAGCGGTTCATCTTCAAGCGCATCGCGACCGGGGCTATCGAGGATAAGCTGCGCGTTATCGCCGAGAAGGAAGGGCTGAACGTCGAGCCGCAAGCGTTGTCGCTCATCGCGCGCCGGGCCGCCGGCAGCATGCGCGACGCCGAATCGCTCTTCGACCAGGTGATAGCGTTCGCCGGCGACGAGATAACGCCGCACGACGTGGAGCGCACGCTGGGCCTGGTGGCGGCGGAGGCGGTGGAGAAGCTGGCGTCGGCGGCGTTGGCGGCCGACGGCGCGGCCGCGCTCCGCGCCGTGGACGCGCTGGTGCGGGACGGCGCGGACCTGGTTCAAGCCGTGTACCAGCTCGTGGAGTACCTGCGGGACCTTAT
>JAZGGY010000359.1:0-13847 GCA_036480675.1 bacterium
GGGCGGGTTGCTGTAATGTGAGATAACCGCGGCGCGGCGGTAAACCCGCGTTTCGGGACGTAGCGATGAAAAAGGCCGGCGTTGAACGCCGGCCTTATTTTATTCGCCGCCCCTCAGCGGAACAAAGCCTTTACCTTACCCAGGGACGCGGGCGCCACGGTGGGGATTACTTCGTTACCCAGATCGATTTGGTAGACTACGTTATTTTGGTAGCCTTTTATCGCCAAAGCCCACAACGTCGTACCGTAGGAGGTCGGGTAACCCGGCCCCGCCGTGCCGCCGTAAAGCGAATACGCGGCCTCCTGGTTGAACGTAGCGACTAAAGACCCGGCCGGTTCGTAGACGGCACAAGTTAACCCGCCATAGGTTATTAAATATTCGCCGGGAACGCCGCCGAACATATCGGTAGCCGCCAATTTCGCACCGTAATCGGGTACGAAAGAACTAATGAGGCTGCCGGCGGTATTGAAACAATAGATGTTATAATCATAATCGCGGCTTTCGGGCCAAACGCCGACGAAATAATACGGACTCCCCGGGCGGTGGGCGTAGCCGAGCGTATCAACGAGTTCGCGGTGGTCCCATCGCACCGACGACCCGCCGGACTTCGGGTACGTAATCACCCCCGCTTCTACGGCGACGGATATATAGGATGACCCGAGGTAGCTGTGGTCCGGGTCTTCGGGAACGTAACGGCAACCCCAGAATTCTGAATACCCCGCGTAGCTGCCGGTCGGCGTATATTTCATGGTTTGGTACCATAGCGGCGCCATATGGATTACGTAGACGTAGTCCGCGTCGCGGTAGGCGCCGAACGGAGGGTCTCCGGTCTCGGTTATTTTAAAAGAGCTAATCACCGACCCCGGCCCGGCCCAGGAACATGCGGCCACTAACGCTAAGGTCCCCGCGATCGCGATGATTCCCGTCCTCGTTAGCATAGCGAACCTCCCTGTTGGCTTTTACATTATAGCGATATTTACCGGTACGGTCAAGCCTATAAATCTTTACGATAAAACGTCCTGAAGTTATTCGGCGACGTATATACAAAAAGGCCGGGCCTAAGCCCGGCCTTGAGACTTCCCAGCCGAAAAGTTAAGCCCCCTGGACGTTGACGTTGCGGAATCGGGCGGCGGCGGTGCCGTGGCCTACGTGCATCGACTGCCCCGGTTGGCCTTTGCCGCAGTTGGGCGTCCCCCACATCCGCCACTCGCTCTCGTTGCCGATGGCGTCGCAGTTGCCCCAGAAGACGGGGGTTTTGCCGGTGTAGGTGGGGTTCTTGACGACGGCGCCGAGCTTGCCGTTCTTGACGAGGCGCCCCCACTCCGCCGTGAACTGGAAGTTGGTGCGCTTGTCGTCGATGGACCAGGAGCGGTTGACCTCGACGAAGAGGCCGTCGTCGGTGGTCGCGATCATCTCCTCCAGCGACGAGTCGCCGGGCAGGAGGTTGATGTTGGTCATGCGGATGATGGGGATGTTGTTCCACGACTCGGCGCGCGCCGTCCCGTTGGACCGCGCCTCCGGCCCCAGCACCGGCGCCGTCTCGCGGTTGGTGAGATAGCCGACGAAGAGGCCTTCCTTCACGATGTCGACGCGCTGCGCCGGGACGCCCTCGTCGTCGTAGCCGAAGGTGCCCAGGCCGCCGGGCACGGTGGCGTCGGCGACGATGTTGACGATGGGCGAGCCGTACTGGAATTTACCGACCTTGTCGAGCGTGAGGAAAGACGTCCCGGCGTACGCGGCCTCCTGGCCCAGCACGCGGTCGAGCTCGATGGGGTGGCCGCACGACTCGTGTATTTGCAGCGCGAGCTGCGAGGGGCCGATAATAAGCGTCGTTTCGGTCGTGGGACAGACCTGGGCGCCAAGGAGCTGGGCCGCCTCGTCCGCGACGCGCGGCGCGTGGCCTACGAGGTCGAGTTCGCGGATGGACTCGTAGCCGACGGTGCCGAAGTTGCCGCGGAAGGAATTGGGGTACGAGCGCGTCTGGATATCCTCGTCCGATACCGCGGTCGCGACGATGCCGCCGCCGGACTCGACGATTTTCTGTTCGATAAAGGCGTCCTCGGTGGAAGCGAAGATTTTTTCCGTCCGCCAGAACTGGAGAAACCCCTCCGACACTTTTATCCGCTCGCCGCGCGACATCTCCGCCGTCGCCCGGATCAGAAGGTCCATCCGCTCCTCGAGCGGGACGGCGAAGGGGTCCTCGCCCACGTCGTTGGCCCACGACTTCACGACCGCGTCCTGCGGCGCGAGGACGACGTCCTCGGCCTTGAAGCGCGCGCTCGCCCGCGCGATCACCACGGCCTGCGAGGCTACGCGGAACATCTCATCCTTGCCCAACTTGGACGACGCGGCGAACCCCCAGGCGCCGTCGACGACGACGCGCACGCCGAAGCCCTCGGTCTCCGCGGCCGTGATGGCCTCCGGTTTGCCGTTCTTCGCCTCCAGGTTCTCGCTGCGACGGCGCAAAATGCGAATTTCGCCGTAGCTCGCGCCTTCGGTCTGTACCAGGTCCAAAACGTTGCCGATTAAATCCCTCATCACGTACCTTCCTCACGTTAAAGCTACGGCGTCAGCTGCGCTTCACGCGTACGTATCCGGAACACGCCGTCACCTCGAGCTCCTCGTCCGCCATGATGCCGTCGAGGAGGAGGTTCAATCCCAACGAGTCGGAGGGAGCGTGGCCCGCGATTACGACGTTGATGTGGTTTTCCTTCGCTATTTTCAAGTTCTCTTCGGAGACGTGCATGCCCACGAAAGTTCCCACCTTGGTATTGGTGGCCAACTTCTCGAACATCCACTTCGAGCCGCCCGTGCCGCCGGTCATATCGACGAAGACCTCGCCCGCGCGGATGCGCGCCGTGTTGTATTCCGACTTTATGGAACGGGCAAGGATTTGCAGGCCGGAGCCGTGGAGCTTGGCCTCGGCGTACTCCGGCTGGGCCTTCAACGGGGCCACCACGTCCGCGAGCGTTTCCACTTCTTCGCGGTCGAAGATGTCCTGCAGGAACTTGGTAACGCAGTTGTCGGCCACGGTATGCAGGCATACGAAGGGAAGGCCCAGCAGCTTCGCGGCGTCCAGCGCGCGGGTATGGTTCTGCGCCAATAAACGCCTTTTGACTTCGTGGATGCGGAGGTCGAGAATGCCTTCTGCGACCGTAATGGGGATGCCCAATTTGGCCAGCACGTCGGCCTGCATCTCCATAACGCGGTAGAGGTTGGCCTGCGCGTACCCTTTGGGGTGATGGCCTACGCAAAGGTCGACGGGCACGCCGCGCTCGCGAAGCCGGTCCGCCAGGACCAGCTCGCCGACCTCGAAGTCTATGCCCACCATAATCGCCTTTACGTCGACGTCGTCGGCGCCGTTAAGTATGCGGGTATCGTGGTACGGGTTGGTCAAACGGTCGACGTCGAAGTCGCCCTTGGCGTCTTCGGCCAAAGCTTCGTAGGTTCGACGTTCCTTGGCCAGGTAGGCCAGGATGCCGTCCTCGCCGCGGGGGTCGTTGGCGCGGCCGACGGCCAACGCGCGGTCGAAAAATTCGCGCAGTTTCAAAGAGCTTTCTCCTTCTTTGACATTGAAAAGGACTTCGCGGACGAACCGCGAGTAAGGATCTGTCTGGTCCAGTTCGGCCTTCGCATACTCCAGGCGAGCGCCGCCGCCGGGTTGTCGAGCGACAAGGCGTAAACGGCGGCCGCCCGGCGGCCCCGGCCTACGTCAGCGCCCGAAAAAGCCGGCCGGGCCAGCGTCTTCAGGATATCGAATTTTCCGGCGGCGGACCTTCCCCCGAAAAAAAACTGCGCCAGCGCGAGTACGAACCGCGTCGCTCGCAGCGCCCCCCACCGCCGCGCCAAAGACCAATACCGGGGCCGCGAGACGCGGCCCGCCAGCAACAGCGTTTCGTAATAATCGAGCAACGGCAACGAAAAGAAATGGTTTTGGTGATGGCATACCGATACCAACAAACGGAATTCGTCGCTGGAGCCTTTTGTATTTTCGCGGAAGGTACGGGAAGCCGTTTCGCGCCGCGGCGGGGCGGCCGCGGCCGGGCTCCAATGCAAGTCGACCATCTCGCCGGGCCGCCCGAAAGTCCTCGCCGGCCACCACCGCGGTTCTTTGGGCAGCGGTACGAAACCTTCTCTCTGCAGAACGTCGCCGGCGGCTTTATAACTTTCGGGCGCGACCAACAAGTCGATATCGGTCATCGGCCGGCAGGCGGGAGTAGGATAAGAGGCGAACGCTACGTCGATCCCCTTGATCGGGAGTGCCGGGATCCCCGCCGCGGCTAATTTACGGTGTAACCCCTCGTACGATTTCCAGCGCAACAAATTCGCGGCGAGGACCTCGCGGGCCAAAGCTCGAAGCCCCGCCACGAACTTGCGGTCGGCGGGAAAATCGAGGCCACGGAGACGGTGCGCTAGAAGCGGGGCCAGCCGCTCCTCCCGTAAGATTTCGCCGAGCCGGCGCCACGAGCCGCAAGCCCGCCGGGCGGCGACTAAAGCGCCAACGTTTACGGCGTCGCCGCCCAGAGCGCGGGCGACGATACGTCGCGCCGAAACGCTTATCACGAAGGCCCGTCCTGATCAGTATACGCCTGGTAGTATTGACTGTAATATTTATAGCCGTACGCGCCGAAAACGCGCGCCATCTCGGCCTGGTTGAAGACTACCCCCAGAATCCTGCAGCCGGAACGCTCCAAAAGCTCCAACGCGCGGCGGGCCGCGTTCCGGTCGGTCCGGCCGGCGCATACTACGAAACACACGCCGTCGGCCAGCCCCCCCAAGACGAGCGCATCGGTCACGGCCAGGACCGGCGGCGCGTCCATGATGACGCGGCCAAACCTGGCGGCCAACTCGCCGAGAACCGTTTCGAACTTTTTGGAGCCCAAAAGTTCCGACGGGTTGGGAGGCACGACGCCGCTGGGCAATATCGTCAGGTTCTCGACGCCGGTGGTGCGGAGCGCCTCGTCGAGCTCGGCCCGGTCCATAATTACTTCCGCCAGGCCGGGAACCCTCTCGACGCCGAAGGCGCGGTGTACCGTGGCGCGGCGGAGGTCGCAATCCACCAGTACGGCGGCGTCGCCGGCCTGGGCGAATATCACCGCCAGGTTAACGGACGTTATGGTTTTGCCGTCGCCCAAACCGGTCCCGGTGATTAGAATCTTCTTGACGTCGACGTCGACGCCCGAGGCACGGATCGCCGTCCGGAGCGTACGGAACGCCTCGGCCACCGGCGACTTGGGGTACGTATGGGTTACGAAATAATTATCGAACTCGTCGGGCTTTTGCACCAACCGGCCTACGCCGCCGCCCCCTATCCGCGGTATTATTCCGATGACCGGCGCGCCCAGCCGCCGTTCCACTTCCTCCACGGTGTTGAGCGAGGTATCGGCGAATTCGAGGACGTACGCCACGCCCACGCCCAGGAAGACGCCCAGTAATATCCCCACCAAAATGTTCTTGGCGTAATTAGGGCTTACGGGCACGCGGGGCACGAGGGCGTAGTCGACGACCCTTATGTCGGCGGTACGCATGGCCTCGTTGATCTTGGCTTCCTGCAGCTTCTCCAGCAACGTCGTATACACTTGCTCGTTCACCTGGTAGGCGCGGACGAGGCGGTTCAGCACCATCTCCTTTTGGGGCAACGTGGCCGTGAGCTCCCGGTAGTCCGTCATGGCGTCTTCGATCAACGCCACCTTTTCGTCCCCCAGTTCGACGTTGGTGGCAAGCTCGCCGTGTTCGAGCGCGTCGGACAGCGCGCGCCTGAGCTCGGCCTCGGCCGCGGTGATTTCGGCATCCACGGCTTTAACCATCGGGTGCTCGGCCGTCCGGGTCTGGACCAACTCCGTACGGCGGCGCCGCAACTCGATGATCCGGTTTTCGAGTTGTTGCAGCACGCTGCCCGCGGCGAAGCGCGATATCAGAACCTCCTCCGTGGGAAAAGTTCCGGTTTCTCCGGAGAGCGTCGCCCGCCGCCGCTTCAATATATCCAATTCCACCGCGGATATCTGTCGGTCCAGGCTCTCCTCTAAAAGTTGCGACTCGAGGTTGCCGAGGAGAGTGACGTAGTGCCTGGTCTCGGCACTCATATCCAATATGCCTGTTTCGCGTTTGAAGGTCTCGAGCTCGGTTTCGGCCTGGCGGAGGTTATCCGCGGTTCGCTCGATCTGCTCTTCGATAAATATACGCGTAGTGGTCGCCTGCAGCCTCTTCTCTTCCAGGCTCGCCTCCACGTATGCGTCAGCGGCGGCGTTGGCGAGGCGCGCGACTTTCTTGGGGTCGCGCCCCTTGACGACCACCCGCAACATGTTTACGTTCTCCACCCGCTTGACGTGAATCGAGGCCATTAGGCCTGAGACGACGGCGTCCACTTTTTGCACTTTAATTACGATCTTATCGCCGGCGCGGGCGCGGTCCGTTTCGAGAAGCAGCGCCCCAAAGTCGGCTTCGAAAACCTCGCCCGCGCGCCCCGCGCCGGCAGGGCGGCCGTCGAAACGAACCCTAAAGGTGTGGGGATCGACGAAAGTTACGACGAGGTCGCCCGCCGGGGTGCCCTCGGCGAACTCGGCCTTGGTCACCGCGTCGCGAAGGCGGGGCGGCGCGGCCGAGACCCGGTACGTTATGCCGAGGCTATTCGCGACCGTCGTCAGAAGCGCGCGGCTGCGAATCATCTCGATCTCGGTTTCCAGGAAGAAGGGGTCGTAGTAGTAAGTCGGCAGTATGGTCTGGCCTACGACCCGTTGGCTGACTTTCACCGTTACCGACGTCTGGTACACTTTGGGCATGCGAAGGCTGACGAGCGTCGCCAAGACCACCGTCGTCAAAAAGATTATCACGACCGCCCACTTGCGGCGTATCACGACGCGGAGGTAGTCCCCCAGCGACACGCCCGCGTCTAACGCCCGCAGCTCGGCTTCGCCTCGCCTCGGCTCTTCCATATCGCTTTTTACGGGTTGTGCCCTTCTTTTATACCCGCCTGGTTGATACAGCGGACCTTAATCTCGCCCTCGGGCGTTATATCCACGGCATAATCGACGTCGTCTTCGTTATCGTCGGCCGGGCAAAAGAAAATCGTCGGGTCCGTCGTATACGCGGGCCCCTCATCAGGCTTTACAAGATCGCCTTTGGGCGATAGATTCAATTCCTTTAAATCCTCGGGCCTCCCGTCCGGGTGGTCGAAACCCCACATCTCCGGCCCCAACATAATCGCGATTTTACCCTGATTGGAGCGGCACTTCTTCACGCGCTCCTCTAACGATAACTCACCGTCGCCGCCGCGGCCGAATATTATGCTCAACGCGATGCCGGCGCCCAATAACAATAATATCGCTAAAGCACCTAAGCCGGCCAGGACGAGGCCGGCGACGGCTCGGCCCCGGCCGACCGGCCGCTTAAGCGCGCGGATGCCGAAGAAAATAGTCCCCGCGTCCAGCACCAGCGTCGCCGCCAGCGCCGCAACGAGGACGACGACGTTGCGCGTCGTCTCTCGGGGCGCGAGCGAAAATTCGCCCGGGGCGCCGCCCCATTGCGCCAGCGCCCACATTATTAAAATAAACAGAATCGGCCATACCCCGATAACGCCGGCGATTAAAACCGCCGTCCGCTTTTTCCTTCCAGCGGCGTTGTCGTCAGACATTTTTTCCTCCAACGAAATCTCCAGAATTCGTTCCGAACTTTTATGCTAACACAACGCGACACACGTGTCAAAACCAAAAAACTCAGTTTCTCCAACGGCTAATACGATAAATGGCGCCGACCGGCGCGGCGTTTCCCGCAAATGGCACTACCCGGAACGCCGGTTCGCCGGCGGCCGTTCGCACGCAACGATTTAAAAGTAAAAACGGGGCGGCCTTTCGGCCGCCCCGTCGTTGAGCTCTGGCTGATTAGTGCACTACCGCCAGGCGCTTCGCCGCCACGCGGTCGCCGGCCTCCAGCCGCAATATATACACCCCGGCCGGTATGCCGCCTACCTCCAGCGCCGCGGCGTGCTCCCCTCCGCTCAGCACCCGGTCCACTACCGTAGTTACCCGGCGTCCCGCCAGGTCGTACAGGCTCACCTTCACCGCCGTGGCCCCGGGTAAATTGATTATCACCTTAGCCGTCGTCGTCGCCGGGTTCGGCGCTACCCGGAACGCGAACGTCACCGGCAGCGCGTCGTCCACCTGCGTCGTGCCCAGCTCGTCCGGGCCGCCCGCCTGCACCGCCTCCAGCTTGTATTCGTACGCTACCGCCTTTACGTCGCGGTCCAGGTACCGGTACGGCGAACGTCCCGTGATGGGTTCCGCGTTCACCTTCGCCCAGCCGTCGCCGCCGGCTACCGCCGTATCGCCGCCGGTCCTGCCGAACGCTTCCGCCGACGCGCCGGTCGCAACGCCCCCGCCCCCCGCCGCCGGCGCCGTTACGCCAGCTACCGCACGACGGTACAGGTTGAAGTGGTCCACCTCTTCGGCGCCGCCTACGGCCCACGCCAGCAGTACGCCGGCCTTCGTGCGCCGTCCCTCAAACGACGTGAGCCTCACGTCCGTCGTCCCCACCCCCACGTCCGCCTCGAACGTCCTGAAGTTATGCGCCGAGACCGTCAAGAACATCTTGCCCGAGGTCGCGGGGTTTATGCTGAAGGAGACGTTGCCGCTCGCGTTCGTCGTGCTGGCGCCGTACACCTCGTCGCCCTTCCACACGCACACCAGCGCGCTCCCTACGGCGGCGTCCGCGGAATCGCCCACGTGGACCTGGTAGTTCTGCGAACCCGTGGGAATCGTGTCGTCGTAGGTAACTTTCGGCGTGCCGATGTTGCCGGTCGGCATCCAGATGTCCGGGTCGCCGTGGTGGATGAGCTCGAAATAGATATAACGGTAGGTGGAGTTGCCGACCGTCCCCTGCATCGTATGTTTGTGGAACGCCATCGTCTTGCCGGCGACGTAAACGTCCTTCTTGCCGAGTTGTTCGAAATAGGACTTCAAGAAGTCGGCCGACAACCCGCTGGCGGGATTGCCGGGCATGTACCAACCGTAGCGAGTGTTGCTGGCGAAACCGGGGCCGCCGCCGGCGGGCGAGCTGACGAAGTAAGCGGCGCAGTTATTATCCCGGTCGGTGTTGCTCGCGTAGCAGCCGAGGCTGTAGAGCACGCCGAAGAACTTGGGATGGTTGGTGAGGTTGCGGAGATTGGAGCTGTAGACGCTGCCGGAGTTCGTCCCCAACACCGTCGTGTTCGAGTGCGCGGCGTGCGCTATGACGCCCTTGCCCTGGTTCATATGGGAGATGAAGTTGGTAGAGTTGAACACGGCGCCGCCCGGGTAGTTGTTGTCCCAGAGCTCGGTGAACTTCCAATAAGACGACGTCATGTAGTTATCGCGTACGTACTCCATCAAGTATTTCTCGTTGGTCGAGGAATCGAGGAAGCCGCCGGCGAGTATTAACAAGTTCTGGTAGTTGTAGGGGTTGGTTTCGGAGGATGCCCCGGCGCCCTCGTAACACAACGTCTTGTCGATGACTTCGTTCAGGTCGCTCACGGTCGAGACCTGGATCCGGCCTACGTAGACGTCGTACACCCAGTCGACGTTGTCGCTCGGGTGCTCGCCCCAGTAGCCGTCGCCGTCGGCGTTGAAGTCGCCGTCCAGGCAGCCGTAGTAGTTATCGGTCGGGACGAGGTGGTCGCCTTCCTGCGTGTTGTACCTGGAATCGTACACCTTACGCACCGGGATGATGGAATTGGTCCCGATAAGGCAAACGTACTGCGTGCCCTTGTTCTCGTAATAATCTATAATACAATTACGGACCTTCTCCGCCGTATCGCGGCCGGAGTAATTACTCCCGATATAAGACATCGTCACGACTGCGGCGTTAAGGCCTTTCTTGGTCTTCCAGTCCGCCAGCTCTTTGGCCTTGTTCTGGAGCGTGTTGTTCGTAATTATCAGGTAGGGGAAGACGTCGGCGTCCGGGCCGGCGCTATCCTCGAGCAAGCGTACGCCGCTCGCCGGGGAAATCTCCCACGGGTTGATTACCGACGCCGCCAGGCTCTCGCGGATGTCGCGGTCGATCCAACCCAAACGCACTTTGGGATAAACGTTGTCGAAGCCGGCGCGCGTCAGGTTCAATTTGAAATCTATAACGTCGTACACCATCAACTTGCCCGTCGCCGGGACGTACTGCACCGGCGCCAGCACGACGCTGCCGACGCCGTAGCCGCCCATGTTGCCGCTCTCGAACGCGTAGGCCAACTTGCCGGGGAACGGTTCCGTCGAAGAATACACCGTCGCATTCGGCGGCGTAGGTTGCGACGTACCCGCGCTGACCGGCGTGGGTTCCTGCAGCGGCATTACGCGATGAGAACCCGGAAGCGCTACCGGTTCGCCGTACGAGACATCGACCGATTCGATCTCCGTCCCCTTGGGCAACGCCACGGTTACTAAAACCGCCGGTAAGTTCGGTTCACCCGGCTCGCCGGGTAGTACGGTCGCGTCCTTCAAAGTGACGACGTCGTAACCTAAAAAAGCCGGGTCGGACGAACCGTTTACCTGTACGTCGGTCGTATCGATTTGTACGGTATAGGCGAACGCGGACGCCGCCAAGAATACCGCCAGCCACAACCTTTTTTTCATTCGACATTCCTCCTAAAGCGGATTTAATACAACCGTTCCACCTTAATTATGACTTTTATTACTCACTTTACCCTGATTTTAGTATAACACGCCGGGTTAACCGTGCCAAGTTTTTTTAAGGTAAAATCGTCCGGCCGCGGCCGGCCCCCCCGGCGTCTTAAAAACTCCTTGCGCCGCCCCGCCGGTTTTTTTACTATGTCCACGGAGGCCGTAACAAACACATGACGACGCCGATGCTAAGGCAATACCGCGCCATCAAAGAACGTTACCCGGACGCGATAATTTTCTTCCGCCTGGGCGACTTCTACGAGATGTTCTACGACGACGCCGAGGTCGCGAGCTCGCTGTTGGGCTTGACGCTCACCGGCCGCGGCAAGGGCGAGAACCGCGTGCCGATGTGCGGCTTCCCCCACCACGCCGCCACCGGCTACGTCGCCAACTTGCTGGACGCCGGCCGCAAGGTCGCGGTCGCGGACCAGACCGGGGACCCCGCGGAGGCCAAGCAGCTTGTGCGGCGCGAGGTGGTCCGCGTCATCACGCCGGGGACGGTGTACGAAGACGAGCTGCTGGCCGGCTCGGAGACGCGGTACGTCGCCGCGGTAGCGTTGAAGCGCAACAGGTGGGCCGCGGCCCGCCTCGACGTCGCCGGCGGCTCGTTCGAGGTCTGGCCCGCCCTGGACGCCGCGGCGGCGGCGGCGCTGGTCGCGTCGTGGGGCCCGGCGGAGGTGTTGGCGGAAGACGGCGCGCCGCTGCCGGAAGGCCTTTCCGAGGACGACGCGTCGATAACGTACCGCGAAGGCCAAGACTTTTCGACGGCGGAGGGCGAGGCCTTGTTGCAAGACCATTTCGGCGTGGCCAACCTCGCCGGCTTCGGCCTGGAGGGCGAGGACGCCGCGGTCGCCGCGGCCGGGGCCCTCTTGCGTTACGCGGCGGCGACGCAGCTCGGGCCGCTGTCGCACGTCGTCTCGGTCAAGACCCGCGCCCTCGGCGACCGGATGTACCTCGACGCCACGACGATGCGCAACCTCGAGATATTCGAACGCCCCGGCCCGGGCGGCGGTACGCTCTACGAGCTTATGAACAAGACGCGCACCGCGATGGGCGCGCGGCGCCTCCAGCGGTACCTGGCCGAGCCGCTGCTGTCCAAAGGAGCGATCAACCGGCGGCTCGACGCCGTGGCCGCGCTGCTTCGGGAGAGCGAGGTCCGCCACCGCGTCCGCGAAATACTCCGGCCTTGCGCCGACGTGGAACGGCTTGCCGGCCGGGTGGCGCTGGGGACGGCCACGCCGCGCGACGTCCACGCGCTGGGGCGAAGCCTCGCGCTCGTGCCCGAGCTCCGGCGGGCGCTGGCCGGCGCCGAAGCGCCGCTCCTGGCGGACGTGGGCCGCGACCTGGTGGACGTCGCCGACCTGGTCAAACTCGTCGACGACGCGCTGGCCGACGACCCGCCCGCTGCGCTGGCCGAGGGCGGCATCATACGCCGCGGCTTCCGCGCCGACCTCGACGACCTCCGCGACCGCTCCGCCCAGGCCAAGGAGTACATCGCGGGCCTGGAGCGCACCGAGCGCAAGCGCACCGGCATTTCCTCCCTCAAGGTGGGATACAACAAAGTCTTCGGCTACTACATCGAGGTCACCAAGGCCAACCAGGAAAAGGTCCCGGCCGACTACATCCGCAAACAGACCCTCGTCAACGCCGAGCGCTTCGTCACGCCCACGCTCAAGGAGTACGAGGAGACGGCGCTCTCCGCGGACGAGAAAATAGCCGCGCTGGAGCGCGAGATATTCGTCGACCTGCGCGCCGAGCTCGGACGGCACGTCGAACGCCTCAACCGCGTCGCGTGCGCGGCGGCGGAGCTGGACGTAATGGCGTCGTACGCTCAGGCCGCGCTCGAGAACGACTTCGCCCGTCCGGAAATCGCGGATGAGCCGGTACTCGACGTCGAGGACGGCCGCCACCCGGTCGTAGAACGTTTCTATCTCGACGAGCCCTTCGTCCCCAACGACCTCCGCCTCGACGAGGACGAGCGTTTCGTCGTCCTCACCGGCCCCAACATGGCGGGCAAGTCTACCTACCTCCGCCAGGCGGCGTTGATAACGCTGCTGGCGCAGGCGGGCTCCTTCGTCCCGGCGCGCCGCGCGACCGTAGGCCCCGTCGACCGCATCTTCACGCGCATCGGCGCCGCGGACGACCTCTCGCGCGGGCGCTCCACTTTCCTGGTGGAGATGACCGAGACCGCCGACATCGTGAACAACGCCACGTCGCGAAGCCTCATTCTGTTGGACGAGATAGGCCGGGGGACGTCGACCTACGACGGCCTCAGCCTGGCGTGGGCCGTGGCCGAGTTCCTGGCCGAGAACACGCGGGCCCGAACGCTCTTCGCCACCCACTACCACGAGCTCGCGGCGTTGGCCGAGGGGGGCGCGGGCGTCGTCAACTATACCGTAACGGTGCGGGAGGCGGGCGGCAAGGTCCACTTCCTGCGGCGCGTGACGCGGGGCGTAACCAGCCGCTCGTACGGCATCCAGGTGGCGCGGCTGGCGGGCCTGCCGCCGGCCATACTCGCTCGCGCGCGCCAGATCCTGGAGGAACTCGAGGTAGGCCGGGGACCCCGGGCGTTAGCCGAGAATTCCGACCAGCAGGGCCTTTTCACGCCCCGGCCGCCCATAATCGAGGAGTACGTCGCGGCGCTCGAGCCGGACCGCATGACGCCGCGCGCGGCGCTCGACGCCCTCTTCGAGTTGCGCAAACTTCTGGACCGGGAGGCCGACGAGAGACCGAAAAAGGAATAGTTGCGCCGGAAACGAATTTATGGTAAATTCAAAATACAATATGGGGGCCGGCGAACCACCCGCCGGCCGGGAGCGCCGGGGCGGAGAACCGAGGCCTCGTTTTATTATAGCTCCCGACGACGTGAGCGACGGCATCGTCCGGCTCGCGGGAGCGGAAGGGCACCACGCCAAGAACGTCTTGCGGCTCGGCCGGGGCGACCCGTTCGTCGCCGTGGACGGCCGCGGCGTCGAATACGAGGCGGAAGTCGAAATCCGCACCGCCGACGGCCTGCTCGGCAAAGTTGTCCGGACGACGCGCCGAAGCCGCGAGCCGCTGGCGCGGGTGGCGCTCGCGCAAGCACTCCTCAAGCCGGCCGAGCTGGCCGAGGTCGTGAAGCAGGCCACGGCGCTGGGCGTGAGCGAATTCGTCTTCTTCGAATGCGCGCGGTCGCAGCGGCGGGAGGTCGCGGCCCGGGAGAAAAAA
>JAZGGY010000360.1:0-2506 GCA_036480675.1 bacterium
ACCAGCGCCGAAGAGGCGATTGTCGCCGCCGACCGCGTGCTGGCGGAATTCCGGCGCACGCCGGTCTATTCCTCCCGCGCCAAACGCGACATTCACGTAACGTTGAGCGTAGGCGTCGCGGCCTTCCCCGTCGACGCGCCGGACGCCCAGACCCTGCTCGAGAAAGCCGACCGGGCCCTTTTGGTCGCCAAGCACCGCGGCCGAAACATGGCCGTCGACCAGGCCCGCGCGAGCGAGGCGGAGGCTTTGGAGGAACGGCTCACGCGACCCGTCTTCTGCCCCAAGATGGTGGGTCGGGGGCGGGAGAGAAGGCTGCTTAGGAAGCTGTGGGCGCGGGCGGCGGAGAGCCGGGGCGGACTGGTAGCGGTCATCGGCGAGACCGGCGTGGGCAAGACGCGGCTGGTGCGCGATTTCGTGGAATTTGCCGAACTCCAAGGGGTGCCGGTTCTGGAAGGGCAATCCTTCGAGGAGCCCACGGGTTTCGCCTACCAACCGTTCCGCGAGGCGGTGGGCGGCTTCCTCAAGTCGCCGCCGGAAAGCGCGGCCGCGCAGTTGGCGGCGATTCCGCGCGCGTACCAGCGGGAGCTCTACAACGTCGTTCCCGAGCTGGCCGCTTTCGGCTTCGATACCGCGCCGTTCTACGAGCTGGGGCCCGAGCAGGCGCGGCTCCGCCTTTTCGTAGGTTTTCGGTACCTTTTGGCCGCGCTCGCGGCCGAGACGCCGCTGGCGCTGGTCCTGGAGGATATCCACTGGGCCGAAGAAGGGTCGTTGTCGCTGCTCAGGTTCTTGCTGAACGGCCTGACCACCGAGAAGATCATCGCCCTGGCTACTTATCGGCCTGAGGAACTCGCCGAACGGAGGCGGCGCGCGCCGGCGCCGTCGGCCGTGCTCAAGGCCGTCGTCCACGACCGCAACGTCGAGACCATAAAGCTGGACCGCCTGGGCCGCGAGGAAGTCGCGGAGATGATTAGGCTCATCTTCCGCGTTCCCGACGTGGCGCCGTCCTTCGTCGACTTCGTATACGGCGAGACCGAGGGGAATCCGTTGTTCGTAGAAGAGACGTTGAAGTCGTTCTACGAAGACGGCCTCTCGCCCCGCAAGTACGCCGTAGAGGGCGCCCCGATTCCCGCCGATTACGAAGTCCCCGGGTCCGTGCGCGGGATTATTCAACGGCGGCTCGCCCGGCTGGACGACCGCACGATAAGGGTCCTGGAAGTTTCGTCCGCTTTCGGCGACGAATTCGCGCCCGAGGGCATTCGCGCCGCGGTCCCCATTAACGAAGGTTACTTGGCGGATATCCTGGACGTCTGCGTCGAGCATGAGCTGGCCGTCCCGGTGGCCGGGACCGCCGACCGGTATCGCTTATCTCACCCCAAGGTCCGCGACGAAATATACCGGCGCATCGGCGCGCGTCGGCGTAAGCGCCTCCACCAGAAAATATGCCGATACCTGGAGGAGCGATTCCGCGAGGGCGATTTGGACGTCGTCCCCGACCTGTCGTGGCATTCTTTCGTGGGGGAGATATGGGAGAAGGTTCTGGTATTCGCGCGCCTGGCCGGGGACCGGGCGTGGGCGGCGTACGACGCGCCCGAAGCGCTGAAGCACTACGACCGCATGGCCGTCGCGGCCGCCAAAGTGGGAAAGGGCGGCTTCGGCGACGAGCTCATACGGCGCGAGCTGGTGGAGCTCAATACGCGCCGGGGCGAGATTTACCTGGCTCAGGGTAAATTCGCCGAGGCCGGCGCGGTGCTCGAGAAGGCGAAAGCCGCAGCGGAGGAGATAGGCGACCGCTTGGGCCTGGCCAATGCGATGAACCTGGCCGGCCGCGCCTACGGCGCCGCGGGCGACGAGCGCCGCGCCGTTTCTAATCTCAACGCCGCACTGGCTATCTTTAAAAAATTCGACGTCACCGCCCATATCGCCCGGGCGCTGTACAATTTAGGCGAACACCGGCGGCGTACGTTCGATTTGTCGAAGGCCATGAGCTACTTTCACATGGCGGAGGCGATCGCGGTAAAGGGCGGCGACAAGAGCCTGCTCATGTTCGTGGCCGACGGCATAGGGTCGATCGCGTCCGCGCAGGGTGACCAACGCGCCGCCGCCAAGTATTACCGCCGCGCGCTGAAATTGGCGCGCGACACCGGCGACCGGGGGGGCGAGGCCGCCGCCCAGGCCCATTTGGGGGCCGCCGCCTTCCGCGTCGGTAAGTATAAAGAAGCTCTGCGTCACTATGGGAACGCGCTCGCGACCGCGGCGAGTCTGGGTAATAGGCCGGCAACGGCGGCGGTTCTGATCCGGCTCGGCGTAGCCAAGTACTACGACGACGACCTCGCCGCCGCCGTGGACGACCTCGAGCACGCGCTGGCCATAGCGCAGGAGACGGGTCATCGGCGGCTCGAGGCCGAAGCGCGGTATTACCTGGGGTTGGCCAAGCTGCGCCGTCCGGATTTCGCGGCCGCGCTGGAGGAATTGAGGGGCGCGTTGCGGGTGGCCCGGGCCGTAGCCG
>JAZGGY010000361.1:0-2021 GCA_036480675.1 bacterium
GCGCGGTCGACGTCGGCGTCGCCGTAGGAGGGGCAACGGACAAAGCGAACCCTATTATCCATCCCGACCCGGCTCTACCTCCTCGTCGAACCGGAGCTGGGCGGGGGGTAGACGCGGCTTCGCCGCCGGTTCTTCGGCGGCGTAACCCACCGTCATCAGACATACGAGCGCGTACTGCTCCGGGACGTTCAGAACGGCGCGCACCCGTTCCTCGTCGTAATTGTTTATCCAGCACGTGCCGAGCCCCTCGGCCGTCGCAGCCAGCGTGACGTAGGCCGCGGCGATGGCGACGTTGTAGCGTACGTACATGTCCCACGTCCAACTGCCGCGGGAGCGCGCGTCGGGCGCGGGGGCGCCCTCGTACGCCAGGAAACCCAGAAAAGCGACGACTACGGGGGCCTCGGATATGAAGCTGTTGTGGGGGGCGGCGGCGTCGGCCAGGGCGCGGCGTCGGCTCTGGTCGCGGACGACGACGAAGCGCCACGGTTGGCGGTTATGGCCGGAGGGGGCGAGCCGGCCCGCCTCCAGGACGCGCGCCAAAACGCCGTCCGGGACCGGGTCCGGCTTGTATTTCCGGACGGAGCGGCGGCCCGCGATAGCTTCGAAGACGTCCATAGGCGATTTCACCTGGCGATTTCCGTGTATTATAGGGTTAAAGTCCGCCGAAGTAAAGCGCGCGTATGTTCAAATATTTAACTTGATTTTTTCCCCATTTTAATTTATAAGTATAGGGTACACGCAACTATGATTATTAACGTTTCGATTATCGGCGATGAGGAGGTAACAAGATGAGGAACGTGCTTTTCTTTACTTTGGCGTTAGCTGTGGCTACGGCAGGGACCGTATTGGCGACGGGTACCGAGCACGAAGTGGGCGGCGGCCCGGAAAAGGGACATACCGTACCCTTCTATGCGCCCGCCTCGGCGATGCGGTTCCAGTGTATGTGGTTCCAGTTCGAGATAGCTGAGAAGGGTAGCGTCGCCCGGATCGAGTTCCTATTCGATTCCGGCGGAGCGGCGCCGACCGTACTCGAAGGTTGCAAGATGTTCCTTTGCCACTCCAGCAAGGAAAAGCTTACCAACACCTTCAAGAAGAACTACGACTTCAAGACGCCGGTCCGGGTCTTCAACGGGAAGTATACGGTGCCGGAAGGTCTCAAGCAAAATGACTGGTTCACGGTCGCCGAGCCCGATAACTTCACCTTCAACAACAAGAACAACTTGCTGATGGAAATATCCTGGACCAACGCCACCGGGGCTACCACGAAGGCCTTCATATCCACCGTCGACCAGCCGGGCCGGCTTCGCGTGTTTAACGCGACCGGGGAGACCGGCAAGCTGTTGGCGGGCGAAGGTCAAGTCGCGAGGATTACTCTCGGCAGTCCCGCCGTCGAGGCGACCAGCCTGGGCAGGATTAAGGCGTTATTGAATTAGTTATTCGCCGCATCCTTTGACGATAACGAACGCCCCTCGCACGAGGGGCGTTCTGTTTTACTTGGCGCGCCGGCGCCGTACCCGGTTTTAACTTCCGAACGCGACCAGGTTTTGGAACCACTCTTTTCCGCGCATCGACGCGAAATCGTCGTCGGTCGCGGCTTTCGGCTTGGAATGGGGGTCGAGCTCGAGCGCGCGGCGGAGGTATTTTTCGCATTCTTCTTCGTTACCGCCCAGCGCCCAGAAGCAGGCGAAGTTGTAATGGGTCGCGTGTTCGTCGGGGGCAAGTTCGACGCCGCGGCGGTAGTGTTCGGCGGCCTCGGCCGGCCGGCCGGCGCGGTGGAGCGCCGTCGCCTTCGTCGTATATCCCAGCGCGAAGGTCGCGTCTTTCGCTATTATATCGTCGCAGATAGCGAGCGCTTCCTCGACGCGGCCCAACAAAGTGAGGGCGTTGGCTTGTGCGGTATGCGCGCGCCGGTATTCGGGGTCCGTCTTTATAGCTTCTTCGAACGCCGCCAACGCCTCCTCGAAGCGGTTGGCGTTGAAGTAGTGGCGACCCCGCTCGAAGTGCACTTTGGCGCGCAAATG
>JAZGGY010000362.1:0-7014 GCA_036480675.1 bacterium
CAAGCCGAATACTTTTTCGGCAATCACGACGAGAACCGGGTCGCGTTTACGCGAGGCCGGGACCTACTGCTCGAGCCGCCGACGAAGGCCGGGCCCTTGAATTTCCTGATCCACCCTTACGCCGAAGTCGACGGCGAAGCCTACGAAAACGTTTCGAAAGAGGTGTTTTACAAAGACCTGAGCCTTTAACGCCGAAAACGCACCGAGCCGTGAAAAGCCCGACCGCACGAAAACGGTCGGGCTTTTCGTCCTTCCGTGGGGGAGCATTACCGGCCTCTCTAGCCGACGGAACCTGGGTTAAACGAGATATGCGCCGGTTTTCGGTTATAAATTTTTTATGGGCGGCGGGTCGCGTAGGACTACAAGCTTTTGCGGATCAAGACGTTACGGACCTCGGCGCTAGTTGGCACGGGGTTTGCTTCATTTAATACTTAATTAAACAAACGGTGGTGTGGTAATTATATCTGAGAGAAAATTCACAAACTCGCCCGGGTTACGCGGAAATGAAGGTTTCTTTATTAAGCCGTCGAGTTAAGAGGTTGCGGGGGGTACCCGGGTAACGCGACCTTAGACCGAAGAAAACCGTTTTCCCCACGACTTTACCGGAAGGAGAAACGTGAAATACTCACATATCTTATTGGCGGTTATTTTGGCCGCGGTGATCGTCCCGGTCGCGCTGGCCGATTCGATTGAACCGCCGACGCTTTCAGGCCGGGTATACGCTTATTACAGGTACGACCTAACGAATATGGAAGTACCGTCTGACGAGGGCGCAAATGAATTCGACCTGGGCCGCGTATACGTGCACATCAACGGCGGCTTAACGGACAAACTTTATTATCAGGTTACCACGGATATCGCCCGCGAGCAGTACACATATTTTACGTACGAGCTTTACCTCGACCCCGGAACCGGGGAGTATTCGTTGATCCCGACGGAGCATACGGAAATCGGTAAGTTCGACATATTTTTAAAATATGGTTTCTTCGAGCTCCGCGACGTAATCCCGTTCCACACGTTCTCCGCCGGCCTGGTTGATATGCCCTGGATCAGTTACGAAGAGGGGATTTGGGGCTGGCGCGTTATCCGTCCGGTCGCGATCGACGACCGGGGGTTTGAATTCTCCGCCGACCTCGGCGTGGGTTTCGTGGGGGCGTTCGGCGGGGGCGTTTTTCAAGATCACTTGACGTTCACAAACGGTGCCGGCCCTCGATCGCCCGAAGCCGGCGCTTCCGGTAAAGCCGTGACCTACCGCGCCTCGGTATTCCCGCTCGCCTCCGACGAGACGTTCGGCGGCCTCTCGGTGAACTTGTTCGGAAGAGCCTGGGGAGAGAAAGTCCCCGCCGGCGCTCCTTCGACCACGGATTTGGAGGCCGGCGGCCTACTGGGCTTCCAGCAAAAGTTCGTCGACTTCGGCGGCGGCTACTTTATGCGGACGCAAGGGGAAGACAACGCGGCCGCGGGCACCTCCAAAGTCGAAAGTAACGTTATGACGACTTACGCCACCGGCAACTTCGCCGTGACGGAGGGCATGACGGTCCACCCGCTCGTCCGCTACGACGCGTACGAACCCAACACCGATAACAGCGACGACGAGCGAACGTTGATCATCGGCGGCGTGGGGCTGAAGTTCTTCGACGGCGCGCTGGCCGTTATCCCGAACTACCAGACGGAGTCGTATACCGAAATCGATCCCCTATCAGGGGCGACCGAGGACAAGTCCATAGATTACGTGTATCTCCACTGCCAGTTCGATTGGGAATAACGCCCGAGGCACTCGTCGTACGCGGGAAATTTTGGCGTTGAGGGACCGAATGCGAGAGGTCCGGGCGACGTTTCGGGACCCTTCGCGCGGTCGCAACTGACGGGAACTTTTAAGGAGCGTTAATATGAAACAGACACGCCGCGATTTTATGAAGGTTACCGGCGGCGCCGTTACGGCTTACTCCATATTGAGCTTGACCGGGTGTTTGGAGAAGAGTAGCCCGGGTCCCGGGTTCGACGGCCCCTTAGAGGAGAAGTATTTCCCCAACGTCTGCCTCCAGTGCCCCGGGGGGTGCGGGATCCTGGTCCGCACCGTCAACGGCCGGGCCGTAAAGATCGAGGGGAATCCTCTATATCCTAGTAACCAGGGCGGTACGTGCCCGAAAGGTCAGCTCGGCCTCCAGATCCTGTATGACCCGGATCGGATCAAGGGGCCGATGCAGCAGATGGGCGAACGCGGCGACCCCAACGGTTTCCGTCCGATTTCGTGGGGCGCGGCGATCGACGTCCTGGTAACGAGGTTGCGCGAGATCCGCGCGAACGGCGAGCCCCATACTCTCGTCTTTATGGGGGGCCGCTATCGGGGGCAGATGCACGGTGTCTTCGGGCGCTTTCTCGAGTCGTTCGGGACACCCAACGACGTAGGGCACTCCTCCATCTGCGAAGACGGTTCTCCCCAGGCCCACTGGTTAGCCCAGGGTTGGAAATCATACGCGGCCTATGATTGGAAAAACTCCGAATACGTTATTTGCTTCGGAGGCGAATTTATTGAGGCGTGGCGCCCGACCGCAAGCCTCCTCCGGGCTTGGGGCCAGATGCGTCGGGGGCGGATGGGTACCCGAACCAAATTCGTCCAGGTTGAACCTCGGTTCTCCGTGACCGCCTCCAAAGCCGACGAGTGGCTCCCGGTCAACCCGGGGACCGACGCGGCTCTGGCGCTGGGGTTGGCCCACGTGATCGTTCGCGAGGAGCTTTACGACAAGAAGTTCATCGAAGAACACGGCTTCGGCTTCGACGACTGGACGGACGAGCACGGCCAGGCGCACCGGGGCTTCAAAGACTTCGTACTACGGGAATGGTCTCCCGAGAAAGCCGGCGAGATCAGCGGGATCCCGGCGGGCAAGATCGAGAAGATCGCGCGGGAATTCGCCGCCAAAGCGCCGCATTGCATCGCGGCGGGGGCGCGCGGTACGAGTATGCAGTCGAACGGAGTCTTCACGCGCTTCGCGATTCACGCGTTGAACGGCCTTGTCGGAAGCATCGACAGCAAGGGGGGTATCCTACGCCAAAACGGGCCGCCGCTGGCCGGTTGGCCCGAGGTATTTAAAGACGACACGGCTCGGACCGGGTTCGCTCAAGGCCGCGTGGATTACGCCGGCACGAAACGGTTTCCGATGGCCAAGAAGGTCTACCAAGACATTGCGGACCGCATCCTGGAAGGGAAACCTTATCCCGTTAACGTCTTGCTCTGTTACTACACCAACCCGCTCTTTTCCAGCCCCGACATCGGACGGTGGTACGAGGCGATCAAAAAAGTCCCCTTCGTAGCGACGTTCTCTCCGTTCATGGACGAAACTTCCGCGCACGCGGACCTCATCCTCCCGGACTCGACGTACCTCGAGCGCTGGACCGACGACGTCATCTATCCCAGCCTGGGGTATCCCGTCGTCGGACTCCGCCACCCCGTCGTGAAGCCCGTGTTCGACACGCGGAACGCGACCGACGTCCTTATCGAGGTCGCCCGGAAGATGGGCGGTACGGTAGGCCGGACCTTCCCGTGGAAGGACGCCGAGGAAATGCTCAAGTCCCGGTATCAGGGGATCTTCGAGGCCCGCAAAGGCTCGTTCGTCGCCGATACGTTCGAGGCGTGGTGGGAAAAATTTTGCGCCCAGGGGGTCTGGACGGCACCCCCGTACCCGTACGCCCACGAACACCCGGACCAGTGGCCGCGGGTCCTCGTCCACGACGAGAAGGATAAGGCGGGTAAAGAGCCCGGGAAATTCCAATTTTACTCACTCCATCTAAAGCACAAGCTGGAGCATTTGGCCGAGGACGCGGCGGAGGAAACACGTCGCCCGGTGGAGGCCGAGTTCGAGAGTATGCTCACAGACTTGAAGGTCACCGCTCGCGGCGACGAACTCTACCTGCCTCACTACGAGCCGGTCCGTCGCGTCGGCGATTCGGCGGAGTTCCCTCTGGTATTTATCACGTACAAGACCATGGCTCTCGCCGAAGGGCGAGGGGCCAACGCCCCTTTGGCCCTGGAACGGTTCGTGGTCCAGACCCGCGAAAAATGGGCGGCGTCCGCGCAAATGAACCCGGAGACGGCGGCCCGGTACGGTTTGGAAGAGAACGACGAGATTTGGATCGAATCGACGCTGGGAAAGATCCGGACGACACTGAAGCTCGTGCCGCATCATCCGGACGTCGTGGCCATGCCTTTCGGCCTGGGGCATCGCGAGTACGGCCGGTGGGCGAAAAATCTGGGCGTTAACCCCAACAGTATAATCGTCAACGAGCACGACCACCTGGGCGGGCTGGCCGCGTGGTTTTCCACCCGGGTCAAGGTCTATAAGGCGTGAGGAGGTAAGCCATGGTTAAGTGGGGAATGGTAATCGACCTGGACCGGTGCGCCGCCTGCCAAGCGTGCTCCTTCGGGTGCGCCCAGGAGAACAACTGTCCCTTCTCCCTCGCGGCGGAGACCCGGAAGGGGATCTTGATGGGGTGGCACCAGGTGCTGACCACGACCGAGGGCAGCTACCCCTATCCGACGCAGAAGTTCCTTCCCATGCCGTGCCAACATTGTGGCAACGCCCCCTGCGTGAGGGCGTGCCCGGTGCGCGCGACGTACAAGCGGGCCGACGGCATTACCATGCAAGACCCGACACGATGTATTGGGTGCCGGTTATGTCTGGTGGCGTGTCCGTACGGGGTCCGGGCCTTCAACTGGTTCGATTACAAGAAGCGTTGGCCCGAACCCCTGGACCAATCGATCAACCCTACCAGCATGCCGGTGCGGCCGAAGGGCGTCGCGGAGAAGTGCTTGTTCAACTTCCACCGGCTGGACAGGCTGAAACGGGATTTGGAGGAGGGAACGGTACCGCGGATCGTAGCGCGAAGCCTCGGCGGTAAGTATACGCCGGGGGTCGAGCCTTCGGACGAGGTATGGAGCGAAGCTGTCGATATCCTGATGCGATATTTCTACTATCACCAGGCGACTCCCGAAGATTTCGAACCCCACAGCGTCGGTTACCTTCCCGCGTGCGTGCAGAACTGCGCGACGAAGGCGAGGGCGTTTGGCGATCTCTCCAATGGGAACAGCCTCGCCGCCGAGCTGGCACGGAGCCCGCGTGCTTTCCACTTGCTGGAGGAGATTGGGACCCGGCCGGCCGTCACGTACTTAAAGGAGGGCTAAAATAGTGCATAACGCGGAAATAGGCGCCGTCGATAGTCAGATATCGGTAGCCCCGTTACGGCGGACGAGCGGGGCGTTCAAGGTCATCCTCGTAATCCTCGGCGTAGCCGTCGGGGTCTTCCTGGCGACCGCCGTTTACCAGACGGTACGAGGACATATCGTCCATGGAGTGGGGAACCAGTACTCGTGGGGTATTATGGTCGCCAATATCGTGAACCTGATCGGGATCAGCCACGTTGGGATCGCGATATCGGCCTTCGTCCGGATCATGAGGTTGGAACGCTACAAGCAGCTCGCCCGTCTCGCCGAATTGGTAACGTTCACCGCGTTGACCGCCGCCGTGATCAACATCGGCCTCGACGTCGGGCGCCTCGACCGTTTCGTTCCGTACGTGGTCTGGTTCGGCCGATGGCACTCGCCCTTCGTGTGGTCCATGACCGTCATCACGGCGTACTTCCTTGCCAGCATCGTCTATCTTTATCTGGCCATGCGGAGCGACCTGGCGCAATGCGCCACGCTCGTTCCCAGGCGGAAGCGGTTCTACGAGTTCCTTTCCCTGGGATATTCCGATACGGAAGGCGAACGCAAGGCCCACACCCGTACGATATGGTGGTTGGCCGTATTGATCATCCCGGTCATGGTATCGGTGCACTCCGTGTACGGCCTGATCTTCGGCCTTCAGGCCGGGCGTCCCGGATGGTTTAACCCCTTCATGGCCCCTTATTTCGTGCTGGGCGCGGTGGTCTCGGGGTTCTCGGCGATGGTCCTGGTAGTCGCGATACTCCGGAAGGTCTTCCGATGGGAATCCGTGTTCCCGCCCTACATATTCCGAGGCCTCGGTACGTTTCTCGGGTTCATGACGCTGCTCTACATCTACTTCATGTTGACGGAGTTGCTTACGGGCCAATACGGTCCCCCCGCGAAAGATTGGGAAGTCTTCTACGACATCCTCCACGGGACTTTCAGGTGGTACTCCTGGACCTTCTTCGTCGGAGGTTTAGTAATCCCGTTCTTTCTCCTCTTCATCCAGTGGGTGCGAAAAAAGGCGAGCATCGCGCTGACGGTCGTGGCGGCGTCGGCGATCTTCGTCTCGATGTGGGTAATGCGTGCGTTGATCGTCATCCCGAGCTTCTACCACGCGCACTTCCTGTACTCCTTCGAACCGTATCGGCCGACGTGGGTCGAGTGGGTACTAGTCTTTGGGTGTTACGCGGTGGCAGGGTTTTTCTACCTGATCTTGTGCAAGATCGTTCCCGTGCTGGAGCTTCCGGCCAAGGAGGCGGCCTCGGGCGGTACGAGCGTCCTTCCCACCTGGCGGAAGGCTCTGGTGGTCATCACCGCGATTGCGGGAGTGGGGCTGATCGTCGCGGGAATATCTCTGCACGAAATGGTACCCGCCTCGTTAATATGGGTGGTCGGCATCGTGGTACTCATCACGGTTCCGTTGCAGATCTGTCTTCGGCCCGTGGTCAAAAGCGCCGGTTAGTCGCCGAAAGAGGAGATCGTATGGCCGACGTCTCAGTCGTTGTTTCTCGGTGCGAAGCCTACGCGGCCTTCGCCCTCGTTTTTCAGGGCCCGTCGGACCGCGAAAAAAACCGCCGCGGCGTTCGGGAGGTACTCCAAGAATCCCTCGGCCGCTTGGATGGCTTCGACGGATGGGACGACCTCGCCTCGCGGTTCGAATGGAACCCGGGGGCCGGTTCCGACGCGGCCGTCGAGCAAGATTATATGACGCTCTTCTACGGTCCCCAAAAGTTAGCCGCGCCCCCGTATGAGTCGGTATACGTTTCCGGCGTTCGCCAGCTCATGGGGCGTGCGGCCGCGGAGGTCCTTTC
>JAZGGY010000363.1:0-8241 GCA_036480675.1 bacterium
TCTCGGCGCTCACCGGCCTTAAAAGCCATATCCTCCGGTACTGGGAATCGGAGTTCCCAACGCTGAAGCCGGAGAAAAGGTCCAACGGCCGCCGCGCATATCGCAAAGCCGATATCCTGTTGATATTAGCTATAAAGAAATTGTTGTACGAAGAAGGTTACACCATCGCCGGAGCCCGCAAGAAACTCGCCGCCGCGCGCCGGCGGCCGAGCCAGGACAAGGATATGATCGCCCAGCTCCGCGACGACCTCGAAAACTTGTTGGGCGTTCTCCGCGCCGAAAAGCGAAAGAAGCGGTAACCGCTCGGGGGGCGGGAAGCAACTTGCATTTAAAGAGCCTATTTATTATAATAAACGGTCGTACGTTGACCGTGCGGCGAAGAATATCGGGGCGTAGCGCAGTCGGGTAGCGCACCTGGTTCGGGACTAGGGGGTCGCTGGTTCAAATCCAGTCGCCCCGAAAAATGTAAAGGAGACTCCCCGAGGAGCCTCCTTTTTTTATGACCAAACGCCAAAATGAAAGACGTAAGGAAGTCCAGCAAATAACCCCGGCCGCGCAAGGTTATCGCCGAACGAAACGCCGCGGGACGAATTTTTAGGTTGCCGCGCCGGCTCTTTTCATATATTATATGAATAGCCTTGGGGGCGTAGCGCAGTCCGGTAGCGCACCTGTATGGGGGGCAGGTGGTCGGAGGTTCAAATCCTCTCGCCCCCAAATTACCGCCACCGCGGCCCGCCGGGGTCGCGCGTAGGCAATTTTTTATATGTCAATACAAGTAAGCGTAATCGGCGACGCGGCCGCCGAGCCGGGGCTCGTCGAGACCGCCTACGAAGTTGGCCGTCGAACCGCCGAACGCGGATGGGTCGTAATCACAGGCGGCCTGGGGGGTGTAATGGAAGCCGCGAGCAGGGGAGCCAAGGAAGCGGGGGGCACGACCGTAGGCATCCTTCCGACGTACGACGCCGCAGCCGCCAACGAATACGTCGAAATAATTATCCCCACCGGATTGGGTCACGCGCGGAACGCATTGGTCGTCGCCGCGGCCGCCGGCGTGATAGCCGTTGGGGGCCGATACGGGACGCTATCCGAAATCGCGCTGGCCTTAAAACTCGGCAAACCAGTAGTAGGAATAAATACCTGGCCCGGCATAGAGGGGGTATGGCCGGCGCCGGACGCCAAACGTGCGATAAGTAAGCTCGCGTCGTTATTAGAGTAAACGAAGATGCCTTCTGCCGATGTTGTTAGGCGCAGGTTATTATTTTCGGGAATAGTCCAAGGGGTGGGGTTTCGCTATTGGGCGGTGCGCGAATCGGCGGCGTTTAGCGTGACCGGCTACGTGCGGAACTTGTACGACGGCTCGGTGGAGGCCGTCCTGGAAGGGCCGCGCGACGACGTGACGAACTTCGAACGCGTCCTCCGCCAAGGGCCGCCCTACGGTCGCATCCGTCGCATGGACGGGATAGATGAGGAGCCGAGGGGAGAATTCGCATCGTTCGACGTTAAGTTTTAATCCAGGCAAGGCCGCGTGTTTACAAGACGACTATTCGCGCCCGGCCAGCGTATCGGGCCGGGCATATATATCATAAAGCTCCAAAGCGGCCTTGACGTCGCCGCGTCCAGGCTCGCCGTGGTCCGCCGTTGAATAAAAAAGTGGCAAAAAAACCACCCCAGGACGAAAGTCCCGAAAAGCCGGACCGCCCTGACGAAGAGGCGAAAGCCGAAGAAGAAGACGCCCTCGGCCCCGACCAGATCTCCGAGGTCATAGACGAGCTCGAGTCGGAGAAGGAATACGAGGCCAACCTCGTGCGGGCATACCTGTCGGATATCTCCAAGATCTCCATTCTAACTAAAGAAGAAGAAATCGAGCTGGCTCGGAAGATAGAGAAGGGCGACGCCGACGCCAGGGCGAAGATGATCGTCTCCAACTTGCGCCTCGTCGTAAACGTAGCGAAGCAGTTTATCGGCCGGGGGATGTTTTTCCTAGACCTCATAGAGGAAGGGAACCTGGGGCTCATCCGCGCGGTAGAGAAATTCTCTTACCTCAAAGGTTGTCGGTTCAGCACGTACGCGACGTGGTGGATTCGGCAGACCATTAACCGAGCGCTGATAAACCAGGGTAGGACGATAAGGGTACCGGTACACGTCGTCGACCTCACCAAAAAATATTTCCGTACTTTGCAAAGACTGGCTCACGAGCTGGAACGGGAACCCGCGCCGGCGGAAGTAGCAACGGTCATGGGCATATCGCAGGAACAGGTTGAACGGATCCTCTTATCGTCGCGAAGGACCTACAAACTGGACGCGGATTTACCGGGGGCCGAGAGGTCCCTCTTGGAGAAAGTCGAGGACGACAAGGCCGAGGCGCCGTACGCCACGGCTTATTTGCTCGTGCGGTACGGCAGACTAGCCGAATTAATGAAACGCCTCGGCAAACGTGAACAGGAAGTTTTACGGATGAGGTTCGGCCTTGACGGTCACGAACAACTTACCTTGAAAAAGACCGGCGAGAAATTGGGGATAACGCGCGAACGCGTGCGGCAAATCGAGAAAGAGGCTTTGAATAAATTACGTCAAATGGCCAAAGCCGACGGGGGGATAAGCGACGGTCTATTCGGCGACATTCCATAAAGTCGTGCCGGCCGAAAGGAGCGTTAAGTGGTCGAAGAAAGGTTGAAAAGCCATATCCGGGACGTTCCCGATTGGCCTAAAGAAGGAATTATATTTAAAGACATTACGACCCTTCTGCGAGATCCGGAGGCTTTCAAGCTCGCCGTAAACGCTTTGGCCGATAGATATCGCGACCGCGGTATTAACTGCGTTGCTTCCGTAGAAGCCAGGGGTTTTATCTTGGGCGCTCCCGTAGCTTACCTCCTTGACGTAGGTTTCGTACCCATACGCAAACCCGGCAAATTGCCCTGCGAAACGCGGCGCGAAGAATACGAACTGGAATACGGGACCGACGCCGTAGAAGTGCACGTCGACGCTTTCGACGCGGGCGACCGGGTCCTGGTATGTGACGACCTCCTGGCAACGGGCGGTACGGCGCTCGCCACGGCGAGCCTGGTGGAATCGTGCGACGCGACCGTGGAAGCGTTCGTATTCCTAGTCGAACTCGACTTTTTGTCGGGACGTGATAAGCTCCGCGACTACGAAGTGTTTTCGATAATCCATTACGACTAGTTTAGCACGCAATATTGCACGAAACGGTTTATTATGTTATAAATTGTATTAGGAAAGCCGGAAGCGCCCGTAGCTCAGCCGGATAGAGCGGTGGTTTCCTAAACCATAGGTCGGAGGTTCGAATCCTCTCGGGCGCAAAAGGCCGCCCTTGGAGCCAATATGGAATTTTACTTAAATATCAACGGGAACCAACGCGGGCCGTTAGACGAAGCCGAATTCCGCGAACTGGTGCGGAACAAGGCCGTGTCGCAGGAAGACTACGTTTGGGAAGCGAAACAGGGTAGGTGGATTAAAATTAAATTCTACGCGGAGCTGGCCGCGGTTTTCGAAGAGGAAGCGACAGCCCCGCCCGCGGAGGAAGAAGGATATTTTATAAACGTCGAAGGCAAAACCGGCGGCCCGTTCCTCAAGGACGCTATAATCAAAGAAATTGAAAGAGGTCGTTTCCAACGTTCCCATTTCGTTTGGGACGCCGAATCTAACCGATGGTTAAAAGCCTCGGAACACGCCATATTCGCGGAATTAGTCACCGAAGCCAAGCCCCCGAAGGCTGTAAAAAAATATTACCTCAGTAAAGAAGGCGTGCGTCACGGCCCATTCGAATTCGGAGAAGTCGAAGAAAAAATCTTGAGCGGCGAGTTCGACCGGAGCCACTACGCGTGGGAACCGCAATTGAAGAAGTGGGTGGAACTCGTCGAGGTAGCCGATTTCGCGGATATATTCGCCGATTTAGCGGCTCCGGAACCGGAAGTCCCCCCGCCCATGCCGGCCCCGGAACCGACGATACCGGCGCCGCCTGGCCCGGTCGCACCGCCGGAAAGGGCCCCTTCGGAACCCATGCCGGCCCCGCCCGCGGAGGCGCGTTTAGCTCCGCCGCTCGAGTTGGCCGCTCCGCCCACGGAGCCGAAACCTCCTCCGGGACCGGTAGGGGTCCAACCTATAGCCCCAGCCGCGGAACCTACGGTTACGCCGCCCGGAAGAGGTATCCCGGAGCCCCAAGTGGGAGATTTGGTTTCGATTTCCATACCCCCTCCGACGGCGGACGATAAACCGCCGCCACCCGACGTGTCGAAAATCTCGGTCGACGAGGTCGAGTTTAAGAAAGTATCAGCTGAGGAGGAAGAAGTTGCGTTGGGGAAGGGTAAAGACATAAAGATCGACCGCACGGTAGTATTGGATTTCTCGCGACCTTCGTTTATCAGGCGCCTCGCAGCGCAATTGGTAGACCTATTCTTTATAAGCCTTTCGTATTTCGCCGTCGCTCTTATATTCAGCCTTTTGGAGATGAACCCGTACCTGCCGGGGCCCGACAGGTACTATTACCAACAATGGTTTTGGGGCGTGTTAGCGGGCATCGGCGTCTTCTATTTCCTCGTCCGCGACGCGGGTGGCGCCAGTATCGGTAAACGGATTATGGAATTGCGGGTCGTTAAATATGACGATTACGACCGGCCGGCGAACGTGGTTAACTCGATAATACGTAATATTACGCTACTCATACCGCTCTTAAACATATTGGACGTAGTGTACGCGTATACGGACCCTAAAGGCCGTACGGTCGGCGATCGCGCGGCCGGTACGGTATTGACGGAGTCCCACGAAATAGATTACCTCCGCGAACAACGCACAATTCTCGATGAAATATACTAACACCCACATCCTATTACGGAACCGGAGAGTATTCGCCAACGCCCGGGATGCGGCGTTTGCGAATGCCGGTAACTTAATCGACGAAATCCTTGCCCGTTACGGCGAAAACGGTGCCGAGTTAATGGACCCGGACGAACTAAAATACTTAATGGCGGACCTTGTCGACCGCCTTTACCACGCCCGGTATTTCGCCAGGTTATCGGCCGGGGGTAACAACCTGCATCCTCCGCCGGAAATCGATTACGTTGAGCAAGCCTATATAGACCACGTCGAGACGACCTATTCCTACTCGCGTTCCATTAACCGTTTCGTACATCACGAACTACTCATCGATTCTTTTGTGCGCGAGCACACGGACGTTTCAGAGGACTTTAAAACTTACCTCGTGGAGATACGTAAAAGCGACGCGAACTTAATATACATAAATCTTCGGAGTTTAAGGGAACGTATGCGCGTCTTCGCCCGTTATGTGGACCGTCCGGCCGCCGTCGCGGCCGAATACTACAACCAACCTCTCGGCATCAAGCAAGGAGGATAAATGGCCAAGTCCGTCTTCCGTGTTATATGCCTGCTTTCGGCGTTGACCTTATTATACCCGTCGGTATCGCCGGCCAAAACGGCCAAACCCGTAATAGCGGTTTTTAATTTCGAAACCGCAAATGCGAACGACTACCTGGGCCCGGTAACCGCTCGGTATCTAATGACGGCGCTAGCCTACCTGGGTAAATATAAGGTTATCGAACCGGAAAAAATCGAAAAGGTTTTGGAGGGCGCCGGTATCGGCGAGGGCGAGGCCATCGAGACAGGGACGGCCGCAACGTTGGGAAAGAAGTTGGGGGCTATGGTGGCGTGCCGCGGCAAAGTAACAAAAAAAGGCAATAAGTATACTATTACCGTCGATTTTATAAGTACGGCCAACGCCGCCGTCATTACCTCTAATAGTGCGAACGTAACGGGCGAAGCAAACCTATCAAAAGGCATCGACCGTATAGTTGGTCTAGCGAAAGATTGAGGTCGCTACTAGCCAGGCGGAACTCTTTTTTTACCGCGGCCGCGGCGGCTTTTTTATTAAACGTGGTGGCCGCGCGGAGCCAAAGCGATACTATAGCCTTCGCCGAAGCGTTGGATGAAGCCGTCGGTTTCGCCCGGGCCGGCGACCGCGAGAAGGCGAGCGAGGCTTTTTTAGAGCTCGCGGACGAATACCCGGGCGAAGCGGCCATACTGTATAACCTCGCTTTAACGTACGAATTCGACGCAGACGGAAACCGGTACAAAGGTGAAAACCTAAACCTGGCCGCGTCGTATTACGAGGAGGCGTTGGCAGCTGATCCGCGCTTCAGCCCCGCTCGATTCAACGTCGCGGTCGTATGGCATAAACTGGGTTATTTAGAAGAAGCCGCGCGCGAGTACCGCCTTATTGCGAAGGGTGGGGGAGAATTAGGTCGTCGCGCGGAATATAACCTGGCCTTGGTATTGAAGGAGAAGGGCCTAACCGAAGAAGCTGCCGATATCTTAAAAAAAGGTGAGGGGATTTACGAAGACGTATCGCGCGTACGGTTGTTGGCGCTGTTGGCCGAAGACGCCGGCGAGGTGGGGAGAGCCATCCGCCTTTGGAAACGAGCGTTAGCGCTGGGCGACAACGCCGTTTTGAACGCGCTAGCCGTAAAACACCTTCAGGCCCTTCGGGGTTTCTGAATATGCGACAAGGAGGCGTTAATTAAAGACATGTCTACTAAAAAATGGTGGCTAATGGGCGGAGGAGCGGCTTTATTCGCGCTGCTCCTGATAATCGTCTCCTTGGCCGTGCTCTACCGCTTCCTGCCCGAGGTCAAAGCTTATTCCCCGATAGGCAAGAAGATCGCGGTATTGGACATACGAGGGGCGATTATATCATCAGAGGATACCATCAAAATAATCCACGCGTACCGGGACGACCCGACGGTCGCCGCCGTTGTCCTTTATATCGATAGCCCGGGGGGCGGGGTAGCGCCGTCTCAGGAGATCTACGCTGAATTACTACAGTTAAAAAAGAAAGATAAAAAAGTTTACGCGTATATGTCCAATATCGCCGCTTCGGGTGGGTATTACGTGGCTTGCGCGAGCGATAAAATTTACGCCTCGCCGGGCACCCTTACCGGGTCCATCGGCGTTATTTTAACCTTCACTAACGTGGAAGGCCTTTTCGGTAAGATAGGGCTCTCGAGCAAAACTATCAAGAGCGGCCGCTATAAGGATATCGGCTCGCCGTTCCGGCCTATGACCCCCGAGGAAGAAGCCTTGCTAGGCGAAACGGTGGACGACGTCTACGAGCAGTTCCTCGATACGGTAATCGAGGCGCGGCGGGACGCTATATCCGATAGGCTCGAAGACGCAGGCGTCGAGAAACCCACGAAATACCGCGTGCGCCGGTACGTCATGGAATATGCCGACGGCCGGATATTCTCGGGCCGGCAAGGCCAAGAGCTTGGGTTTGTCGACGAGCTGGGTAATTTCCAAAAATGTCTGAAAGACGTCGCGCGGGAGATCGGCGTCAAGGGACGTCCTACCATCGTGAGGAAAAAGACCAAGGAGAGATCTCTTTACGACGTACTCTTCGGGCGCGTTCGCGCCGAACTCCTGGGCTTGGGCGAACCAACAACCCGTGTGGAACTGAAATACTCTCTTTATTAAAGAGCCGGCCGGTCGTCGTCGACCAAGAGTGCCGGCGTTACGCAAGGGAAGTTAAACCGTTAACTCAGGGAGTCGCGAAGTGCGTAAATTAGCTATCGTATTATCCTGTTTTGCGTTAGTCCTCGTAATCGGTTGTGCTAAAAAAGCCGAGGAAGCCCCCCTAGTCGGCGAGGAAGAACTCTACGCAGAGAAAGCCACCCCCGAGGCCGCGCCCACCGCGCCAGGCGAAGACCTGAAATACAAACGGACCGAGGGCGAAATACCGGTTAGCGGAGCCACCGACGCAGCCGAAGGCGAACGGGCCGACCTGGCCGATGTCTTAGGAGGCGTGGCTGAAGCCGCAGACATCGCGGGCGAATTAAAACTCATAAAGACAGCCGACCTGACGTGCGAGATCGACGACGTCGATGAGGGCTTCGAACAGGTGTACGCCGTCGCGGCGGCCGAGAGAGCGCTAGTCGTCGGCACCAACCGTGCCGTAGCCGAAGAAGGCTACGTATTCGGTTCGGTGACTTTAAAAGTCCATCCGTCGAAGTTCGACGAAACATTGAGAGCTTTACGGGAAATAGGGCGGCTGCTCTCGGAGAGTAGTACGACGGAAGACGTTACACAGGAATACGTAGACGTCGAAGCTCGCCTCGAAAACGCCGAAGCGACGCGCGCCCGTTACCTGGAGATTCTGGCGATACGCGCCGGCACGGTACCCGACGTCCTGGAAGTGGAGCGGGAGATAGAACGCGT
>JAZGGY010000364.1:0-3555 GCA_036480675.1 bacterium
TTTTTCTTCGACCGGGCGTCGGGCGAGGAACGCGAAGCGCGCACTCCAAACGAGAACGAAAAAAAAAAGTGGCCCCCGGCGGTAGAGCCGGAGCCGGAACCGGCCCCGGAGCCGACGCCGACCGCTCCGGCGCCTGAGCCGGCCGGCGGGGAGCCACCGCGAGTGCGGTCCCCAGAGGTAAATCGCTTGCCCGAACAACATTACTTAACGCTACCGGACTACTGGCGGATCTTACGGAGCCAGGCGTGGATAGTGGGCGTCACGCTGGTCCTGGGTTTGATTTTGGGGTTAATCTACGGCCTCGCCAAGCCCCGCGAATATCAGACCGACTTCGTCATATCTACCGGCATCGTAGGCGACCATTGGCTCCATAGCCCGATGTTAATAGAGGAACAGTGCACGTCGCATTGGTTCTTGAACGAACTCTCCAACCGGTTGAACAGGAAATACGACGTCTTCGAGCTCCAGGATATGGTCGAGGCCGAACTCGTAATGACGCCCACCAAGGGCCTTACCCGCGAGTTGAGGATTACCGTCAACGCGGAATCGCCGGACGATTGCTACGCGCTGGCGAACAATTTGGCCCAGCTTCTGGAGGAGGCCGACCGCGATGATTACGAGAAAACTCATGAGATGTTCGAGAGTTACCTTGGCGATCTCGAGAAGGTCCTGGACCGCCTGACCGGGGCGCCGGCCGGGCTCGAGCCGTCGGCTTTGGCGCCGGGCCTGGCGATATACCCCCCGGACGAGGAGACTGAATATTCGGGCGGGGCGCAGGTGTATTCCCTCTTTGCGCGGTCGATACCGTACGAGGATAACCCGTACGCCCTCTCGAGTTTGGCCCTGTTCCAGCAGGTTTACGTGGACACCTATATCAAGACGCGAAGTCCGGTCTTCTCCCAACCGACCGCCGTTATAGTACCCCCGTTAAAGCCGACCCAACCCGAGGGCCCCGGCCCGGTGAGCATCGTTTTAATAGTGCTGTTCGTCTCGCTGGTCCTCGGCATTACGTTGGCCGCGGTAAACTACCGATTGCGACAAGCCAGGGCCGGGACGTAAGACTCTCCGCTTGCGGCGGCCCGCGACGTGAAGTCGAGGTGGGGCGTGTTCAAGCGGCCGCTCGCGACAGCATTCGCTCTACTTTTCTCCTTATGCGTTTTAATATTGGACTTCACGGCCTTAAGGCCGGCCGCCGTATTAAGCCTCTACGGATGGGCCGCGGTGGCGTTCGCCGCGGTATTGCTATTTGTAGGGGTCCAGAATTGGTTAAATACTAAGGGCTTCGTTCCCCCGGGGATTTTAAGGCCGCGTGAGGCGGCCTTTTTTATCTCGGGCCTGGTCGCGTCGGCGTCCGTTGCCGGCCGGGCCATGGCGGCGCTTCCCCTCGCGAATACGTACGCCGCTCTCCCCAATTGGCCGCCGTTATACTTGGCGATATTCCTTCTGGTCGTGGCCGCCGGCGCTTTTTATTGGCTAAGCGGCCGCGGACTTATGCCGTGGGCCCTTTTCGTGCTTTTAGTACTCGCCGCGGTGAACGGCCAATTATTCAAACTCGCCGCCGGCGGCTGGGGCGTATTTTTCGGTTTTTCCACGGCGGTGTTTTTCTTCCAAAGCGAATCTTCAGCCGGGGGTAGGCCTCGCCTTTCGTACGTCGGCGGGGCCTTGATAATTTTTATCGCCGCCGCCTTCGCCAGCCTCCTGTGGTCCCAGGATTGGGGCGGTAGCTTCCGGACCGTATATTTCCTCGCCAACGGTTTCTTAATATTTATAATCTTAGCCCGCCACGTCGAGGCCGCGGACGTCCTGGTTTTACCGGCGGCTCTGATATGGGCGGTGTTGCTGACCGAAATCGTCTTCGAGGTAGCGCTGGCGGCCAAATTCGCGATGGTTTGGCGGTGGATACCCGCCAATATCCCGCGGGAAGACCTGTTCTGGACGATGGGAGTTTCCCGCAACGCTATCAGTACGTACTTCGTCGCCGCGCTGCCGCTGTTAATTCTGAGCGCTAAGTCGGCCAAACCCGCGGCGCCGCGTTGGCTGTTGTGGGCCCAGGTCGCATTCTCGGTAGCCGTACCGGCGCTGACGCTGTCGAAGTCCGGCGTTCTGGGGTTGCTGGTGGTACTGTGTTTTGCGTTCGCGTTTTGGGGGCCGGAGCGCCGCATGAATCTGAAGCTGTTGGCCTCGGCCGCGGTAGTGGCGTTCGTCGTTCTGGTTCTACTGGTCGTGCTGGTCCTCCCGGGAGGCCCGGCTCGCTTCTTGAATCCGCAAGCATATACCACTCACCTCGTAACGTTCAAATTGGCGTTCGAGGCTTTGCGGGGTCACCTTCTAACCGGCGTCGGCCTGGGCTCCGATTTGGCGTGGGTCGGCCAGGCGCACGCGTTGTCGCCGGACGAGCTGGTGGCCGTGCCGGAGCACCTCGCCGGCCGGAGTCACAGCGTCGTCGCGGAAGCGGCGGGGACGATGGGCCTTTTGGGGTTGGTGGCCATTTTCATCGTGATCCAAACGGCGGTGTGGGCGGGCGCCAACCTGGTGAGGATCGAGGGAGACCGATTTTTCTTCGGAATGGTAAGCGCGAGCCTGGCGGGGGCAGGGGCGATATTGACCGTGGCCTTCGGCCTGGCGGAGCTCTCAATTATACCTGTCATTGTATTCGTAGGCCTCGCGATGTACGAAGGTGGTATAAGGCGGCGCGGCATGGGGGCCTCGGCGCCGACGTGGCTGGCCGTCGTTTTTTCGGCCATGGTGGTATTCGGTACCGTTTTGGGATTGTCGGCGATAGCGTCGGAACAGGACCTGGCGCGGGGCGCCGAGCTCCGCCGAATGGGCGATTTCGACGGCGCCGTCGCGTGTTTCAAGCGTGCGGCCGTGCTCGCCCCGTGGACCGCGGCGCCGCACGAACGTCTCGCCGAGTACCACCTCGCCGAAGAGCGAGGCGACCTCCGCCGGGCTCTCGACGCGTACCGCGCCGCGGCCGGACGGTCCCGGGGCAACGCGGCGTACCTCGAGCGGTACGGGTTATTGTCCTGGGTCTTCGGCGACGACGAGCGCGCGTCGGCCTACCTCGCCCGGGCGGTGGAGGCGGACCCCGCCGGCTTGGTCGGCGGCGCGCACCAGGCGCCGTACGCCCTCGTGTTGGCGTCGCGCGGCGACACGGCCGCGGCCCGGCGGGCCCTTGCGGAGGCGGTCCTGGTCGACCCCCTGTTGGCCGGCGGCGTCGCGTTCGTATCATCCGAAACGGACGGCGCGCGGCGCACCTTTTTGCGCGTCGTGCCTCGCGATGCGGCGCGCGCCCTCCGGGAGAAGCTCGCGTTTTCCCTCTGCGGCGTCCGGGGCTACGAGTCGCGGTCGTTCCCCCGGCTCGTTGCCGACGTGCCTGCGGCGTACAAGCGGGACCTTTGCCTTGAGGAAATTTACGCCGCCGAATTCCGCGAGAAGTTCGCTCTGGGCGGCCCCGGCGCCAGGATAGCCGGCGTCGCGGCGTACCGGTTGGGAGAGGGTTACGCCGAGACGCGGTTGCGGTCCAACGCCGTCTTCCGCGACCTGGAGGCGTCA
>JAZGGY010000365.1:0-2573 GCA_036480675.1 bacterium
CGGCCGCGGATACTAAATTTATCAAAAACGCGCCGTCGCCCCACGGGAAGAACGTCGCCAGCTGCCCCAACAACGCGTACAGCGGATACCCCGTCGGGTGCGCCACCCCCAGCGTAGCCGCCACCCCCAGGAACTCTCCCGAGTCCAATATCGAAAGGCCGCGCGCCGCGCCCAGCCCGTACAGCGCGAAGCCGCCCAGCAAAAAGGCCCATGGGAGGAATCGCAACCACGTCTTCTTCGTATACGGCATATCAGTTACGGCGCCGGGGTACCTTCACCGTACTCCGCCATAAGGCGTTTGAACGCCGGCACGCCGCGGCAACTCGCGAGGTCTTCGTCGTCGCGCGCGATCGCGACGTAATGCCGGGGGTCTATCTCAACGGCGGCCTCCAGTTCCTCGAGCGCCGCCGCCGTTTGGCCGCCTCTGGCGTAAATGCACGCCAGGTTGTAGTGCGCCTGCGCGTCGGCCGCGTTTAATTTAACCGCCGCCTCGAAATCGGCGGCCGCCGCGTCGAGGTTCCCCAACTTAAACTCCTCTACGCCGCGCGCGGTGTATAACCACGAGCGACCGGGGTCCAACTCCAGCGCCCGGCTGAACGCCCGGGCCGACGCTTTATAATCGCCGGCGGCGTCGTGCGTCAAACCCCACTCCAACCAAAAATCGGCGTCGTCGTCGAAATACGGCGCCGCCGCTTCGAACGCCGCAAGGGCTCTCTCCACCTTTCCCTCTCCCCGGTACGCGATACCGCGAAGGTAATCGGCCTCGCCTTCTTCACCCGCTCCCGCTTCGGCCGCAACGGCCGCGGCTTCGTCGGCACGCCCCGCGACGGAGAGCGACTTGACCAGCGGGGCGCGGAGGTCCGCCTTCTCCGGCGCCAACGCCAGCGCCCGCCGGTAATTCTCCGCGGCTTTCTCGTGCCGACCGACGACGGCATAAACGCGAGCCAGGTTTTCGTAACCGTCGGCGTCGGCCGGGAAAAGGCACACGTAAGATTCCAACAACTCTATTTGTGTTTCGTACATACCGCGGCCGGTCAGAAAATCGCTCAGGCTACCGTAGTATAAGTTCGCGTGCTCCCTAAAGGATTCGTCGCGCAATTCCGCGGGACCGTTCTTTTGAACTAAGGCCGTGACGCCGGTCAAAGCGGCGACGGCGTCTCCGGCCCGTCGCGCCAGCTCGGCTCGCGGCGGCTCCTTCAGAACGACCTCCATAACTACGTCGTACGGTATCAGGTGCCCCTGAAGTTTCGCCCCCGGGTCGCCCAGCCCCCAGAAGATCCGTCGCCGGGAAGCGTTACAAGTAATTATGGGCTCCAGCAACTGCGGCAAAATAAAGTCATCGCTTTTCCTCATGGTAACGTTTACGCGATCGGAAACGCCCCGCGCGAAAGCCTCCGCGGCGAGAAAGCCGATTTCCTCCTCTTCCGGCAGGATTAGGTCCGGGTGGCGTCGCGCCAGCGAAGCTACGTAACCGCGGTTCGCGAGCCCCACCTGGTCCGCTACCGCGACGTCCGGTCGGAACCGCCGCACGTAAACGTTATACCAGTTAAGGTTGGCGTTAGTGTCGCCGCTCGAAAATACGAGCGCCCCCGCCGGCAGCGACGCCAGCAGCCGCCGGCCGTAGGTCTCGGCGAAGGCGAAATCGCGCCGGTTGCCGTATGGGTAATTCGAAACGAAACCCCAACTACCGGCCACCAATATCAAAGCCAAAATGACCGCCGCGGCCGCCGCGCGGAGCACCGGCCGCCTTCGCCCTATAACGTCGGTAACGACCCCCAAGCCGACCGCCGTGAAAAAAACTACCACCAGGTGCAACGGTATGAAATAATAATAAATATCCTGTATAGCATAAACCGCGCAATAAGCCAGGTAGGCCAAGAAATAGACAACCGCCGCCAGCGCGACGCCGCGGTATCGCCTCTTAAAAAGCCAAACCAGGCCCGCCGCCGCGAACGGCGCGGCCACGAAATAGTACTTCCCTAATTCCCAATATTTGCCCAACGCCGCTTTAACCCCGGCCGCCTTGCCGCTAAACAGTAGTCCCCGGTACTGCATACCCGCCAAATGGGCGTAGAGAGAGCCCGCGGTGGAGGGGTCGTTCCAGTTGAAGAGCGGCTGCTGCGCCGCCCGCAGCGCCGTGTAGAGGTTTACCGAGACGCCCCCCAAAAAGAAGGCCGCCGCCAACGGCACCGCTCGAGCCAGCGTCTTCGCCTTCTCCCACCCGGGCCAACCGATAAAAACCAGCGCCGGAAAAAACAACGCGATCGTCATGTGGTTGGCCAAAGAAAGACCCGCTACCAACGCTAACACGTACAGCTCCCGCGCGGCGCCCGTCCGCCGCAGCCGGAGCGCGACCCACAATAAGGCTCCCCAGAAGAGGGCGTTCAGCGCGTACACCTCCGCCATCGTCGCCACCGACCACAGCGTCCGCCCCGCCAGTACCAACAGCCCCGCCGTCGCTATCGCCAACGCCTTACTCATATCCCCCCAACCCAACTGCCCGGCCATCTCCGCCGCCGCCAGCGCAACAAACAACGCCGCCCCCGCCGCCGCGGCCGCGGATACTAAATTTA
>JAZGGY010000366.1:0-8603 GCA_036480675.1 bacterium
CCCTTATTTTCGGAAGGCGCGGCGACGTTTTCCCCTACGAGATAGGCGCCGCCGGCCGCGGCGAGGGGATACGCGCTAAATATTGCGTAGGCCGCGACTAATCCCGGGACGAAGTCCTCGTCGCCGCTTCCCCAGCTGGTCGAGGCCAGGGCAAGAGAAACTCCCACGGAGATAACCGCGAATTCCCCTAAGCCGGCCGCTACGACCTCGAATATTAAAACGTCAACCGAAACGCCGAACGCCGCCGCCGGGAAGACCCCGGCCGCCGCGAGCGCGAGCGACGTTAATATTTTCGTAAGCGTCTTCATCCCTCCAGACCCCCGTTCTACTTCCAGTACATCCCCTCCGGCGGGTAGCTCAGGAAGAGCTTGCCCCACTCGCTCTCGTCCAATATCTTTTGGACGCGTTTCTTTCCTATGAACGGATACCAGAAGGCGTCGTGATAGAGGCGCGAGGCCGCGTACGACCAGGGCACCAGCGGCGTCTGCAAAAGGAAGCGCTCGAAAGGCTTGAGCCAGCCGTGGTATATCGCCTTCTGGCCGCGCGAGGCGAAGGTGTCCTCGTGGGGCGAGAAGTGGAGGTTCATACCGGAGACGTCGTCGCCGACGAGCTCTATCTCGCGGGGGTCGCCGACGCCCAGGCCCCGCTCGTGGGCCAGCCGGATGAAGTCGAGCTCGAGCGGCTCCAGGCCCATTATCTTGGCGGATATGGCGTCGACGGCGACCTGGTCGGCGGAGGCCAGGATGACGTCGGCCACGACGGGCCGCATGACCCGGGGGCCCGGGCCGTCGCCGGCGACGGTCCCGTCCATCACCGCGAATATGCCCGTATGGATCTCCTTCTGTATCGTCAAGAGGTCCACCAGCGTCTCGTGGATGACGGCGTGGGTCCAGTGGCGCTCGAGGTTCAAGAGGCCGCCGAAGGCGTTCTTCATCGCGCCCGTCATCGTCGTGAAGACGTGGGTCTTGACCGTCGGCAAGTGTATGATGTTGGTGCCGGGGAACGATTTAGGGAGCCAAAGGCCCTTCTTCTTGTACACGTCGCTGAGGACGAGCATCTCGCCCTTGGGCTCGTAGGGGACCCACTCCTCCTCGTCCGGGTCCTGCAGGTAGTGGAACTCCAGGCCGTACTTGTCGGCGACGCCCTGGAGCTTGTTGAGGCGGGCGCCCACCTTGGGGTCGACGACGACGGTGGCGTTCTGGCACAGGACGAGGTTTTCCTTGGGATAGCCGTCCTCGAGGAGGGTCTTGATGACGGCCTCGAGCTGCCACGGCGTCGTCGAACAGGCCGGGTAGTACTTGTGCCAGCTGATGTTGATCTTGAGTATCGTCTTTTTCTCGCGGGGCAGATAGGTAGAATAGTCAGCCAGCCGCATCAACCGGCCGAAGTCGTCGATTATCGTTTCGGCGCTCGTGCGGAGCACCGCTACCTTCGCTTGCGCCATTTAAGTATTCACCTCAATACGATTCTAACACACCGTGCGTTCCGGCGTCAACGGCGGCGCGGTCGCGTAAGTAAGAAACCGCCCACGAGGGGCGGGTTCCTTTACTCGAGTAGTCGGCGTCAGTAGTAAAGGGCTTTTACGCGCCCCAGCGACGTGGGCGCGACGGCTACGTTGGTAGGTCCTTCTACGACGGCGCGGAACATCCAGATACCTATTTTGGTTATTTCCCAATCGCTGTTCCAGTATTTAAACCAGGTATGTCGTTCGGCGAAGGCGCGGCCGTAGCCCGCACCGTACAAGTCGCAATTCGGGTAGTCGTAATATTGCTCGAGCGCCACGACGAACTCGGGTTTCGGCAGGTCGTAGCCGACCGGGAACTCGCACCACGTGCAGGTTGGCCTTGGCCTGCCGTACGGCATGACGAATTTTGGCGTCCCGTTTCTGGGCCATATTATTTTTCCCGGCTTGCCTCCGGCCGTGTCGAATATCGCCAGGCGCATGCCGTCCCAACGTACGTTTCCGGCCCAACCGAGGTTCGCCCTTACCTTTTTCAACCGCCATTTCGTCGTCTTAAGCGTCGACGTGTCGAAGTCGAGGCCGGCCCAGGTGTCTTCACCGTATTGGTGATGTACGCCGATCCTAAATACGCCGTTGTCCCACTGCAGCTCGTGCTCGGCGCCGAACGCCGCCGTTGCGAACGCGAAAGATAAAGCGACTATCCGGACGTTCCTTACCCCGTTCATACCCAAAACCTCCTCTCCTCGGGAAGCGCATTATTACGCCCCCGCGTGTCCGTATAATCATACCGCCGCGGGGCGGCGCTGTCAACAAAAAGGCCGCCCGGCGGGGCAGCCTCGAAATGTCGTTAGCATATAAGCTTAATAATATAACGCTTTTACGCGGCCCAGGCTCGCCGGCGCGACGGCGGTGAAGGGGCCGCTCTCCCAGGTCACGTTGTCCAAGCGGAAGAAGACGATGGCTTCTTGCGCCGCGTCAGCGTAGAAGAGCAGGCGGTACGTGCCCGCGACCGAAGCCGCGTGCTTGAACTCGTAAAGTTGAAAGGCGGAGCGTTTCGGCAGCGGCCAGCTGGAGACGACCGACCATTCCCCCTCGCTCTCGAGGCGCTCGACGCGGGACTCGGCCGACGTCGTGCCGCTCCCGGGGTCGGCGCGGTAGCGGTAGACGAAGGAGACGGCGTGTTCGACCGCCGTCAGGTCTTGGCCCTTGGTCCGCAGCGTCCCCGTGCCGCCGACGTAGCCGTAGCTGTGGAAGTACGCGCACCAGTTGTACGGTGCGCCGACGTTCTCGCGCGTCCAGGTGCCGCGCACTTGTACTTTTTCCCAGCCGGTGGGCGGGAACTTGGCGCCGTCGAAGTTTTCTTCCAATATGACGGCGGCGCTCGCGAGGGAGGCCAGCAGCGCCGCGGCAGTTGTTATTCGAGCATATTTAATCATGGGTAATCACTCCGATGTTACGTGAAGGCCGGTTTGCCCTATTGATAATTATACAATATAACGTTTGAGATGTCAAAGCGAAAAGCGACGCGCCGGGCTGGGACGCGCCCGCGCATACAAGTAAAGGGAGCCTTTTCGGCTCCCTCGTATCGCTTTCTTTCTCGGCGTGCTTACTAGTAATAGAGCGCTTTGACGCGGCCTATGCTCGACGGCGACACGCCCGGGAACGTCTGGCCCGGTTCGATCCATACGCGGATCATGAGGTTGCGGTAGAGGGGATCAGTCGAGCGTTCGTACGGCGCCCAAGACCCTTCGTAATATTGCCACGAGTGGCCTCTGAAAGTGGTGTTGTTATCCAAGGAAAACGGGTCGCAATTGGGGTAGTTGTAGAACTGTTCCTGAGCGGCCACGAACTTTTGCGACGGGCAGGTCCAGTCGACGTTGAACTCCACCCAAATGTGGGCCTGGATGCCGCCGCTGGGTTTGAAGAAGTGCGGGTTGCCGCTGGTGGGCCACAGCATAGAGCCGGGCACGCCGCCCTTAAAAGCGTAGAAAGCGAAGCGCATGCCGTCCCAGCCGGTGTTGGGCCAGGCGCCGCGGGTATAGTATTTGTACTTCAGTATCTTGGCGTAAGAAGTCTTGAGCGTGGTGACGTCGAAGTCGTTACCGACCCAGGAGTCGGCGCCGGTATACCAGGCTATGCTCCACCGGCGCAGGCCGTTGTCCCACATGAGCTCCATCGTGGCCGGGTTTAGCGGGGCCGGCTCCGTAAGGCCGGGGCCGGCGTAGCTGCCGCCGCCGTCGACGGCGACGTCCGCGGCCCAGACCGAGCCGCCGGCCAGAAGCGCGGCCGTTATCGCCAACACGAATTTCCTCATAACGTACCTCCTTCGCGTAAGTTTAGGTTACATTATAAACGGCGCCCAGGCCAAAGTCAAGAAAACATTTCCGCCGGAGGTAAACTCCGGCGGAAGGTTTTTGTCTTTAGCTCCAATTTTGCCGATTTAACTAGTAGTAGAGTGCCTTGACGCGGCCTATACTCGACGGCGCTACGCCCGGGAACGTCTGGCCCGGTTCGATCAATACGCGCACCATTAAGTTCCTGTACGGGTCGCCGGAGGTGGACAGCGGAGACCACTGTCCTTCAAAGTATTCCCAAGAGTGGCCTCGGAAGGTGCTATTCAAGTCCACCGCGAACGGGTCGCAGTTCGGCCAGTTATAGAACTGTTCCTGGGCCGCCAAGAACTTTTGCGACGGGCAGGTCCAATCTACGTTGAACTCCACCCAAATGTGGGCCTGGATGCCGCCGCTGGGTTTGAAGAAGTGCGGGTTGCCGCTGGTGGGCCAGAGCATAGAGCCGGGCACGCCGCCCTTAAAAGCGTAGAAGGCGAAGCGCATGCCGTCCCAGCCGGTGTTGGGCCAGGCGCCGCGGGTATAGTATTTGTACTTCAGGATCTTGGCGTAAGAAGTCTTGAGCGTAGAGACGTCGAAGTCGTTGCCGACCCAGGAATCGCCGCCGGTATACCAGGCGATGCTCCACCGCCGCGTGCCGTTGTCCCACATGAGCTCCATCGTAGCCGGGTTTAGCGGGGCCGGCTCCGTAAGGCCGGGGCCGGCGTAGCTGCCGCCGTCGACGGCGACGTCCGCGGCCCAAGCCGCGCCGCAGACGACGAGCGCGCTCGCTGCGATCAACAAACCATTCCTCATGGTCAACCTCCTTTGTCGGAAATGTGCCCCCATTATATTTACGGTAGGGCGCGATGTCAAGGCCGAACCGTTATCGAAAAGGGAGCCGCAGGGGCTCCCTTTTTTATAAAACTCGGTTTTAAGTTGCGGTATTTAGTAGTAGAGGGCTTTGACGCGGCCTATGCTCGACGGCGCCACGCCCGGGAATTCCTGACCCGTCTCCACCCAAATACGGATCATAAGGTTCCGGTAGGGCTCCGAAACGCCGCCGGCTATATATGGCGCCCAGCTGCCGCCTTCGTATTTCCAGGAATGCCCGACGAAAGTGGTATTATTATCCACCGAAAACGGGTCGCAATTGGGGTAGTTGTAAAACTGTTCCTGAGCGGCCACGAACTTAACCGACGGGCAGGTCCAGTCGACGTTAAACTCCACCCAGATATGAGCCTGGATCCCGCCGCTGGGTTTGAAGAAGTACGGGTTGCCGCTGGTGGGCCAGAGCATCGAGCCGGGCACGCCGCCCTTAAAAGAGTAGAAGGCGAAACGCATGCCGTCCCAGACCTGGTTGGGCCAGGCGCCGCGGGTATAATATTTGTATTTAAGTATCTTGGCGTAAGAAGTCTTGAGGGTGGACGCGTCGAAGTCGTTGCCGACCCAGGTATCCGAACCGGTATACCAGGCGATGCTCCACGAACGTGTCCCGGAATCCCAAACTAGCTCGAGGGTAGACTGGTCGTTGGGAACGGGCGCCGCGAACGCGGGTGCCCCGGACGAGCCGCCGTCTGCTACGGCGTCCGCGGCCCAAGCGGGCGTCGTCATAAAAGCGAAGGCGACGATAAACGCTAAATACTTCATCGCTGAATCCTCCTCGGGTTAGTATGCAAGATTATATATTACGCAATTCTATTTTAAAAAAGGCCGGGGGTCAACAATAATCTCCGAGTATTTTCGCGTCAGCGGTATAGCGCTTTCACCCGGCCGAAGCTCGTCGGCGCCACCGCCGGGAAGGACCCGCCGTCCTCCACCACGACGCGGAGCATAAGGTTGAAGTAGGGGTCGGACATCGTCTTAAGGCGCGCCCACAGGCCGCCGTAATATGACCAGGAGTGCCTTAAAGGAGTCGGATTGGAGTCGACGGCGAAGGGGTCGCATCGCGGCTGGTCGTATACCTGTTCCATCGCGGCCACGAAGCTGATGTTGGCCGTCGTCCAACCTACCGGCACATCCACCCAGTACTCCCCTTTGGGGCCGGAGTGTTTGAAGAAGTACCCGCTGCCGCTTTTGGGCCACAACTGCTCGCCCGGCAGGGGTTCGGGGTCGCCGGCGAAGTCGTATATCGCGACGCGGAAGCCGTCCCACCGCTCGTTGGGCCATTTGTTGGAGGTATAGACGCGGACGCTGACGATGCGAACGTATTTGGTGTCGTTGTCGAAGCCGGCCGAGAAATCGTTCCCCGCCCACGAGTTCCGCCCGGTATACCAACATACGAGGTACGACCTGGTGCCGTTATCCCAGCGCAGCTCGCGCGTCTTGCCCGGGTACGGCCCCGAACCGAAATCCGCTCCGGCCCCCTCGCCCGAAACCGTCGTGTCCGCGGCGAACGCCGCGGCCACGCAGGCGGCCAGGCAAATAACGGCCAGCTTTTTCATCGTCGTCGGCACCTCAAACATTTCGTCGTGCTCAGTTACCGGCGGGCTCGTAGTACCACCGGCCGGCGATTTTCCGTACGGTTATCTTGCGGCTCGCGCGCGGCCCGGCCGGCCGAGAGCGGCGCGGGTACAGCACGGCGCACTCCACTTCGTCGGCCGAAATGCGCTCGCGGCCTTCGATTTCGGCCCGGCCGTAGTCGAGGTCGTCGCCGTCGTATTGTTCCGCCAACACTTCCGCGTACTCCGCGCGCCGGGCGTCGACTTCCGCCGCCGGCGCCGCCGCCCAATCGCTGCAGTATACCACGGCGGCCGCGCGTTCGAAATCTTTCACCGCCATATGGCCGTTGAACGTTTCCACCGTCTCCTCAGGCGTGCCGCCTCCGCTCCCGCAACAGGTCGTCGCGGCCCACGCCGCGACCAGCGCCGCCTTCGCTATCCCCTCGCGTCCCACGCTACACCGCTCGCCTCGCGAGCCGCGCCTTCGAAAAGACCACCAACGCCCCGCCGAATATGGCGACGCCTACGCTCACGAGCTGCGCCTCGGTCAACCCCAGCCATAGCGGCTCGTTGGTCCGCACGAATTCCACCGAGAAGCGCTCGATACCAGCCAGCATCAAGAAGACGCCGAAGAGCCAACCGGGCGGTTTCTCGAGCCGGCGGAGGCGCCATAGGACGAAGAATATCGCCAGGTACATGATCATCTCGTATACCGGCGCGGGATGGACCCGCTCCAACGTCGGGACGATGCCCCTGGGGTACGACATCGCCCACGGCAGGTTGGAGGGGACGCCGTAGTCTCCGTCCCCGGCGAGTTGACAACCGGCGCGGCCGAATACGTAGCCCAACGCGGCGGCGGGCGCGCACGCGTCGAAGTACCTCCCCAATTTTTGTTTGCGGACCTTCAATACGATTATCCCCGCCAGCGCGGCGCCGAAAACGCCGCCGTACCAGGTGAAGCCGTAGCGCGACCAGAATATCCCCACCGGGTCCGTTATTAGTACGTCCCAATACTCGAGGGCGAAGTTTATGCGGGCGCCGACGAGGCCGCCTATTATCGAAGACAAGAGCAATTCCGAACATAGTTTAAGCTGGAGGCCCAGTCGCTTAACCTCCGCGCGAAAGACGAGGTAGGCCGCCAGAAAACCGAGCGCGGCCATCACGCCGAAGGTCCCTAACTCGAGCGGGCCGATCTTGAAGAGCGTGGGCCACACAGCCCGATATTAACACGATTGGGCCCGGATGACAAGGTAACTACTTAGTACGTTTTTAACTGCCCGCGTTATGTATTTTGTGCTAAATTTGAGTTGGCGGCGACGGAGGGGCCGCGTCGTTATGTCGTACATTTACATGAAGATACTGGAGCTCATCCCGGAAGAGTACGACCGGGGCATCAAGAAATTCGCCGCCACCGATTTCGAGGCCTTACGCGACGATATGGCGGCGTTGGTGGGCCCCGGCGACCGGGTCCTCGACGTCGGCTGCGGCCCGGGCACCTTCGCGCTGCTTGCGGCCAGCCGCGGCGCCCGCGTTACCGGTTGGGACCGCAACGCCGACATGGTGACCTTCGCCACCGGCAAGGCGCTCGAGCTCGAGCTGGCCGAAAACGTAAAATTCGAGATTCGGAACGCGCCCGCGGCCCCGCTCAAGCGCGACGCGTACGACGCGGTGGTGATGTCGCTGGCGCTCTCCGAGATGCGCGGCGCCGAGCAGCTCGCCACCCTCGAGGGGGCGTGGCAGATGCTCAAGCCGGGGGGCAAGCTCGTAATAGTGGACGAGGTGCCGCCGCGCCGTCCCCTGGCGCGGAGCTGGTACTATTTTAAACGGTTCTGGCTCAAGCTCGTCGTGTACGTCGTCGCCCGGGCCGTGACGCGGCCTCTCCGGGACCTGCCGGCCACGGTCGCGCGCCGCGGCTTCGCCGTAACGCAGGAGAAGTACTTCGAGGGCGGCGCGTTGCTGTACCTGGTCGCCGAGAAGAACGCGGCCAGGCCGGCGCCCGAGGTCGCCGAAGTATCGACGACGTTGACGTTGGGCGACCGCCTCGCGAACTTGGCCTCCTACCTCTCGCTCTACGCGACGTTTTTCCGGGTGGAGCCGGGCCTATATCGGGTGGGGAGGCCGGGGGCCGCGGCGCCGCTGCTGGTGACGGCCAACTTCACGCTGACGTTCAACCTGGTGCGGCGGGCCCTCGCCGGCCTGGACGCGTACGTGTTGGTTATCGACACCCGCGGCATCAACGTGTGGTGCGCCGCCGGCGCCGGCAAGTTCGACGCGCGGGAGGTGGCGCTCTCGCATCGGGCGTTCCGCGTGGCGGAGGTGCCGCATCGCGAGCCGGCGGTATTACCGAAGCTCGCGGCCACCGGCGTCTCCAAG
>JAZGGY010000367.1:0-2466 GCA_036480675.1 bacterium
CATCGACCGTACGTTTGAACGTCGCGAAACCCGTGGTAATAAATATCTTACCGGGCGGCGCGGCATAATATGCACCCGAGAAAACAATACTTTCAAAAGGAAACAGGTAGGCTTTCAGATTTTGGGCCGCGAAGAAACCGCGTATGTAATCGCGGGCGGCGTCGGAACCCGACGTGTCCATACAACGCGTCTTGAAATCCTGCAGCTGCTTAATATACCCCGCGTACTCCGCTTCCGTTATGGTATTTATGGCCCCCTCGATGCGGGGGTCCTTCTTCGTCGGCGGCTCCTCGCCGTCGTAGCGCCAGTCCACCGGCGTGACGGCCTCGAGCTTGATCAATTCAATTCGATGCTCGACGGCGCGGAGAGCGCCCGGGCCCAGGCTCCGCTCGAGGCCGACCAGTATTTCATATTCCGATAGCCGAACTGCCGTGCCGAGACGTTCGAATGCCTGCGGCGCAAGGCCGACCCACGCCGGCGCCCAGACGATATAGTAATCCTTGGCCTGGGCGTCGCGGTCCAGGACCCGGTAGGGCGCCGCGCGGCCTACCGCCGCGCTCGAGCCGTTGTACAAATACCCCGCCGCGCACGAGCCTAAATAATAGAACCCCCCGTCTTCGTCGGGCCTAACGTCCTTCGCCGAAAGTACGACGACATCGCCCGGCAGAGCGAAGGCCGCCGCGGCGAAGCTAACGCTCGCGACGGCGGCATATAGTAATCTCCTCATGACATCGCTCCCTTCTCGTACAATTCTATACCAACAAGTCGGGATAAGTCAAGGCATAAAAAAAGCCAGCCCGGGCAAGGGAAAATTCCACGAGCCGAGCCGGCGTTGGTAACTGAGGCCGAAAGGCGAGTAGCCTCTCTATTTATTTTTGGCTTTCCCCCTCGTCCTCAACGATTTCGTAGTCGGCGTCCACGACGTCGCCTTCGGGGGCCGTCTCGCCGCCGGGGGGCGGTTGGGCGCCGGCGCCGCCCGGGGGCGGCTGCTGAGCGCCCGCGCCGGCCTGCTGGTACAGGCGCGTGGACATCTCGTTCAACTCCGTCTCCAACCCCTCGGTCGCGGACCGTATCTCGCCCGCTTCGCCCTTCTCCCGGGCGTCCTTGAGGCGCTGGATGGCGCCGTCAATTTTATTCTTCTCCTCGGCGGTGACCTTGTCGCCGAGTTCCTTTAAGAGCTTCTCCGACTGGTAGATGGCGGAGTCGGCGCGGTTCTTGATGTCGGCCTCCTCGCGCATCTTCTTGTCCTCCGCCTCGTGGTCCTTGGCCTCGGTGACCATGCTGTCGATCTCTTCGTCGGAAAGGCCGCTGGAGGCGGTGATGGTGATGCGCTGCTCCTTGGCGGTGGCCATATCCTTGGCCGAGACGTTCAGGATGCCGTTGGCGTCGATGTCGAAGGTTACCTCGATCTGGGGGATGCCGCGCCGCGCGGGCGGAATGCCCTCCAGGTGGAAGCGGCCTATGGTCCGGTTGTAGGAGGCCATCTCGCGTTCGCCCTGCAGGACGTGGATCTCGACCGTGGTCTGGTTGTCGTCGGCGGTGGTGAAGATCTGGCTCTTGCGGGTGGGGATGGTGGTGTTGCGCTCTATGAGATTCGTCGTCACTCCTCCCAGCGTTTCGATGCCGAGCGAGAGCGGCGCAACGTCGAGCAGCAGGATGTCCGTGACGTCGCCGGCCAGGATGGCGGCCTGAATGGCGGCGCCCACCGCTACGACCTCGTCGGGGTTTACCGACCTGTCGGGCTCCTTGTCGAACAGCTGCCGGACCTTGTTCTGGACCGCGGGCATGCGCGTCTGGCCGCCGACCAGGATGACTTCGTCGACTTCGGCCGGCGTAAGGCCCGCGTCCTTGAGGGCCTTTTGGCACGGCCCTACGGTCCTTTCGACGAGGTCGCTCACCAGCTCCTCGAGCTTGGCGCGGGTGAGCACTTTCTCGAGGTGCTTGGGGCCGCTGGCGTCCGCGGTGACGTACATCAAATTTATGGAGGTCTCGGTGAGGGTGGAGAGCTCGCACTTGGCCTTCTCCGCGGCCTCCTTGAGCCGCTGCAGCGCCATCTTATCCTCGCGCAGGTCGATACCGGTGTCGTTCTTGAACTCGTCGGCGAGCCAGTTGATGACGCGCTCGTCGAAGTCGTCGCCGCCGAGGTGGGTATCGCCGTTGGTGGCCAGAACCTGGAAGACGCCCTCCTCGCCGATTTCTAGGATGGAGATGTCGAAGGTGCCGCCGCCGAGGTCGAAGACGGCGATCTTCTCGTTGACCTTCTTGTCGAGGCCGTAGGCGAGCGCGGCCGCGGTGGGTTCGTTGATGATGCGCTCCACCTCCAGCCCCGCTATCTTGCAAGCGTCTTTGGTGGCCTGGCGCTGAGAGTCGTTGAAATAGGCCGGGACGGTGACCACGGCCTCGGTCACCTCATCGCCCAGGTAGGCCTCCGCGTCCGCCTTGAGCTTCTGAAGGAGCATGGCGGAG
>JAZGGY010000368.1:0-7703 GCA_036480675.1 bacterium
GCGCCCGAGGAGCTGCGCGGCCGCGGCCCGGGCGAGGTATGGCTCGACGAACGCTTCGCCGCGGCGCGGCTATATGTGAGGGCGCGGCGCGACGGCGACCGCGTACGGCCCGTCGGCCTGGGCGGCACGAAAAAACTGCAAGATATATTCGTAGACGCCAAAGTGCCGGCTTCGGAACGCCGGCGCTGGCCCGTAGTTTGCGCGGGCCGGGACATTTTATGGGTGCCGGGGATCGTGTTGGCGGAGGGCGCCGGGGCGCCGGCCGGTGAGCCGGCGGTCCATATGCGACGGCTGGGGTCGTCAGCGCCGCCCGCGGGCCGCGAAAGGACCTACCATGGATTACAAAAAGAACATAGATAAAGTTCTGTATGACCGGGACGTACTGGCGGACCGCGTCGTCGAGGTGGGCCGACAAATAAGGGCCGATTACGCCGGCAAGGACCTCGTCGCAGTGACCGTGCTCAAGGGCGCGTTCGTCTTCGCCGCGGACCTCATCCGCGCGATAGATCTGCCGATGGCGGTCGACTTCGCCGAGATAATAAGCTACGGCGAGGGCGCGGAGAGCACCGAGGAGGTCGTGCTCACGAAGGACGTCGCCGTCAACGTGAAAGGCCGCGACGTCCTGATAGTCGAGGACATCATCGATACGGGCCTGACGACCGCCTTCCTGGTGGACCACCTCCGCATCCGCGAACCGCGCAGTATCGAGATCTGCGCGCTGCTCTATAAGCCGGCGATGCAGCACGTCGAAGTGCCGCTCCGATACGTGTGCTTCGAGGTGGGCGACGTCTTCGCCGTCGGCTACGGCCTCGACTACGCCGGCCAATACCGCAACCTCCCGGATATAGTGACGCTCAAGGAAATCCCCGCGGAGGAATGACGAAAACGACCCGCACGTTAAACGCCGCCGGGGCTCGTTCCACGCATACAGCGCTAAATACCGGTGAATAACGGGGTCCAAAACGCCCAAGGGGTCTTTTTAACTCTAATTCAAAGCGCCAAAAGCCTTTTAAACTTGCTTTAAAAACGTTTTTATGTTAAAAATTACGACTTGCCGCGCCCGCTTCGCGGGGCGTTTTATTTATGCAGCTGAAATTCGGACGCGTCGACCTGGTAAAAGGGCTCCTTCGTTTTCTGCGCCTCGTGGCCGCGGCGCTGGTGGCGATATTGTTGGGGTACCTCGTCCTCGTCGTGGGCTTCGGCCGTATGTTCGTCGCCGGCGGCGAGGAAGTCGCGGTGCCGGAGATTATAGGCCACAACGTAGACGAGGCCGAGATGATACTCGCCGACGCCGGCCTGGTGATGAAGGAAATAGGCGTCGCCAAAGACTCGTCGCTGCCCGAGGGGTTCGTCGTCGATCAGGACCCGGAGCCGGGCATCAAGGTACGCAAGGGGCGGACCGTCAAAATTCGCGTTAGCGCGGGCCTGGCCGAGGTCCACGTTCCCAACGTCGTCGGCCGGACGCTGCGCCAGGCCGAGCTGGTCCTCACGCGCATCGGCCTTAACATCGGCGAGGTGACCGACGTCCACGACGATACCGTGCCCAAGGACCACGTCATTGACCAGACGCCGAAGGCGCGCGAGAAGATAAACCGCGGAACCAAGGTGAACCTGCTTGTAAGCCTGGGCTCGGAAGAGGTTACGATACTGATGCCGGCCAACCTCGTCGGCCTTACGGTGGACGAAGCCGCCAAAACGCTGAAGGAATACGAGCTCGCCGTGGGCAGCGTCACCACCGAGCCGTCGACGATCGTCCCGGCCGGCCGGATAATCCGCCAGGCGCCCGACATCGGCGAGCAGGTAAAGAAGGGCGAAGCGGTGGACCTCGTCATCTCGAGCGGCCCGCCCGCGCCTTAAAGTCATGGCGAAGCGAAAAGCGGAACTCGCACCGTCGCTGTTGTCGGCGGACTTCGGCCTGATGGCCGAGGCGACGAAGCTCGTCCGCGACGCGGGTCTGAAGTACGTGCACCTCGACGTAATGGACGGCGAATTCGCACCCAACATAACCTTCGGCCCCAAGATGGTGGCCGACCTGCGGGACGACGCCGGCGACCTCGTCATGATAGCGCATTTGATGGTGGCGAAACCGGAAAGGTACGTCGACGACTTCGCCGCCGCGGGAGCCGACGTCGTAACGGTGCACGCCGAGGCCACGCCTCACCTTCACCGCGCGCTGCAGCAGATAAAGGCGGCCGGCAAGAGGGCCGGCGCCGCGGTCAACCCGGCGACGCCGCTCGGGGTATTGGAAGACGTCCTGGACCTGGCCGATTTTATATTAATAATGACGGTCAACCCGGGGTTCGGCGGTCAGGCGTTCGTCGAGGGCGGCCCGGCGAAGATAGCGCGGGCGCGGGAAATGGCCGACGCCTCGGGTCGCGAGATATTAATTGAGGTTGACGGCGGCGTAAAAAGTGATAATATTAGGCGCGTGGCGGACGCCGGCGCGGACGTGATCGTCGCCGGGAGCGCGGTCTTCGGCGCGCCGGACCCCGCCGTGGCCATAACGGAACTTCAATCGGCACTCGACTCTTAGAGCCGAAAACACGTCGGCTCGGAGGTGGATTTTTTTGGCTGTTCGCATTAGACTTCGACGCACGGGCGCAAAGAACGCGCCGCGCTACCGACTCGTAGTAACCGACGGCCGCGCCAAGCGGGACGGCCGCTTCATCGAGATGCTGGGGTACTACGACCCTACGGCGGACCCCGCGGTCTCCGAGGTGAACGAGGAACGGACGCTGTATTGGCTTTCGGTGGGCGCGACGCCTTCCGAGACGGCGAAGCGCCTTTTGTCGAAGGCCGGCGTACTGAAGAAGTTCGCGGAACAAAAAACAACCGGCTAAAAGGCCGATTAAATATTCGACCAAGGCTTAAGACCAGATCAGTTTCGATTAGTTGTCATTTCGATTTCTGATTTTAGTCCTAAACCCCAAACCGGAGCTCGAGGCACAGGAGGTGCCGAGATGAAAGACCTGATCGAATACATCGCGAAGAATTTGGTCGAGAAGCCGGAAGCGGTAGTGGTCCACGAGGTCGCGGGCGAGAAGACGACGATAATCGAGGTCTCGGTTGACCGCGAGGACATCGGCCGGATAATCGGAAAGAAAGGTAGGACGGCCCGGGCGCTCAGGACGATATTGAACGCCGCGGCGATGAAGCAGAACAAGCGCGCGGCGCTCGAGATATTGGAATAACGCCCGGTGGGCGGCGTAATCACTATCGCCTTAATCCGCCGACCCCACGGCCTTAAGGGCGAGGTCGTCGTTACCGATTTCACGGAAGGGATTTTCGTACCGGGGCCCGGGCTGGCGGTAGTCCTGCTCGGGCCGACGTGCCAAGTGGCGACCACGCTGGAGGGCTGGCGGCCCAAGGGCGACAGCTTCCTGGCGAAGCTCGCCGGCATTGACGACCGCGCCGCGGCCGGAGAATACAGAGATTGGAGGGTCGCGGTCTCCGCCGAGGCCCTCCCCGAAGCGCCGTCCGACGCCTACTACGAGTTCGAACTCGTCGGCCTGCCCGTTGAAACTACGACCGGCGAAACCGCGGGTACCGTGGTCGCCGTCTACAGCGCCGGCCCGCAAGACGTTTTGGTAATCGAGGCCGGCGAACGGACGTACGAAGTACCTTTCGTCCGGGCCCACGTCGCGGAAGTGAAGCGGGGGGGAAAAATTATCATCGTACCCCACCGCGAGGGATAGTATGGCGCCGACGCTCGCCTTCGACATCGCGACAATATTCCCGACGTTCTTCGACGGCGCGCTGGCCGTCGGCGTGTTGGGCAAGGCGCTCGAGCGGGGGCTGGTGGAAGTACGCGTCCACGACCTGCGCTCCTACAGCGACGACGCCTATCGCTCGGTGGACGACTACCCGTACGGCGGCGGCGTCGGCATGGTCATGAAGCCGGAGCCGTTTTTCCGCGCGGTGGAGGACGTGGAGGCGCGGTTCGGTCGCGGTTGGCGCGTCTTCCTCACGCCCCAGGGCAAGCCGCTTTCGCAGGAGGTCTGCCGGTCGCTCGCCGAAAGGGAACATTTAATACTGCTCTGCGGCCGGTACAAAGGCGTAGACGAGCGCGTCCGCGAGGGCCTGGCCGACGAGGAGATATCGATAGGCGACTTCGTCCTCTCGGGCGGCGAGACCGCGGCGCTGGCGGTGGTGGACGCCGCGGCGCGGCTGGTCCCGGGGGTTCTGGGGGACGAGGACTCCGCGGCCACGGATTCGTTCGCCACCGGCCTGCTGGACCACCCGCACTACACCAGGCCGCGGGAGTTCCGGGGGATGGGGGTCCCCGCCGTCCTGCTCTCGGGAAACCACGGCGAAGTCGAGAACTGGCGCCGCGAACAAGCGCTGAAGAGGACGCGCGACGTCCGGCCCGAGCTGCTGGAAGGCGAAGATTAAAGAAGGCGGGCGAACGGCCGTGGCCCCCAAACGCGAAGATAAGGGTAACCTGTACGTCGCGCTCGTCCACTGGCCGGTATACAACCGGGAGGGGGAAACGGTCGCCACGTCGGTAACGCCGCTGGACCTGCACGACCTGGGCCGCATCGCGCTGACGTACGGCGCCGCCGGATATTACGTCACGAACCCGTACGAGTCGCAGCGACGCCTGGTGGACGAAATAATTTACCACTGGCGCGAGGGAGTGGGCGGCGAGCACAGCCCGCAGCGGAAGCGAGCGCTCGCGGCGGCGAAAATGGTCCCGACCGTGGAAGCCGCCTTCGACGACGTGGCCGCGGCGGAAGGCCGAGAGCCGTTTGTCGTCGCCACCACGGCCCGGCGCACCCAAGACGCTTTACCGGCCGAAGATTTGTGGACGGCGGCCGGCGGGCGGCCGGTGCTGCTGCTGTTCGGTACCGGCAACGGCCTGACGGAAGATATATTGTTCGCCGCGGACGCGGTCCTCGAGCCGATCTCGGGAAGCGGCGACTTCAACCACCTCCCGGTTAGGGCCGCGATCGCTATATACGTCGACCGCATACTCGACGGCGACCTAAATTCGAGCAAACTGTAGCATCTGATACCGGCTGTAATATAAAACGTCAGTCAACGCAACGAGGTGTCCGAAATGCATCCCGCCGTTCGCGAAATAGAGAAGACGGCGCTCAAAGATAATATCCCGGATTTCAAGGTGGGCGACACGGTCCGGGTAGAAGTCGAGATCATCGAAGGCGACCGAAAGCGAACCCAACCCTTCGAAGGCATCGTCATCGCCCGCAAGGGCGCCGGCCCGCGCGAGACCATTACGCTCCGACGTATAGCTTCGGGCGTGGGCGTGGAGCGGATCTTCCCGCTGCATTCGCCGCGGGTAAAGAGCCTGAAGGTCGTGCGCCACGGCAAAGTGCGCCGGTCCAAGCTGTACTACTTGCGCCGCAAGGTCGGCAAGAAGGCGCGCGTGAAGGAAGGCAGGATACGCCGCCCCGGCGCCAAGGCCGCAGAGAAAAAGGCGCCGGAGGACGAGACGACCGCCGAAGATACGTCCTAAATTATGGCGGACGACGCGCCGACGTTTTTCGGGCCCTCCTCGCCCGACGGGCCGCTCGCGCTGGAAGAATTCGAGCGGCGCTTCTGGGAGGAGGGTCTCGCACACGTGGCGGGGGTGGACGAAGCGGGCCGCGGCGCGCTGGCGGGGCCGGTGGTGGCCGCGGCGGTCGTCTTGCCGCCGGGGTTCGACTGCTCCGGCATCCGCGACTCCAAGCAGCTTAACGCCGGCTCGCGCGACGAGCTCTTCGCGACGCTGGCCGACGGCGCTTCGGCCTGGGCCGTGGGCGTGGCGTCGGCCAAAGTCGTCGACGACGTAAACATCCTGAACGCCGCTTTGCTCGCGATGAAGAAAGCGTGCCTGCGGCTCGCGCCGGCGCCCGATTTATTATTGGTTGACGGCAATAGGCCCGTCCCGATGGTGGTGCGGCAAAAGACCATCGTGCGGGGCGACGCTCGGTGCGTCTCCATCGCCGCGGCGTCCATAATCGCCAAGGTTTACCGCGACCGCCTTATGACGCTTCTTGACGCCAAGTACCCGGGGTACGGCTTCGCCGTCCACAAGGGCTACGGCACCGCGGCCCACCTCAAGGCGTTGGCGGCGCTCGGGCCGTCGCCGGCCCACCGGCGCAGCTTCGCGCCCGTGGCCCGCTACTTCAGCGAGGCCGCCGGCGACCTCTTCCGGCAATGACGCGCGACGGCGAACGTCGGGCCGCGAAACGCCGTACGCTCGGCCGCGCAGGCGAGGACGCCGCGGCCGATTTTTTACGCCGCCGCGGTTTTGACGTCGTCGCCCGCAACTACCACACCCCCTTCGGCGAGCTCGACGTCGTCGCGTCGAAGGAAGGCAGCCTCGTCTTCGCGGAGGTAAAGACCGCCCGGGAGGGCGCGAGCGTGGACCCTCGCTCCCAATTCACGCGCCGGAAAGTGTCGCGCGTATACCGCGCCGCGCTCCACTTCCTCGAGAAGGAGCGCCCCGCGGAAGAGCCGGACTTCCGCTTCGACTTCCTGGTCGCCGTGAAGGGAAAAAGCGGCTACGAGATCGAACACTACGAGGCCGTAGCACTCGACGACTTCCTTGGGCCGGAGGAGTTGGATTAAGAAGACCCGCGATGGCACAAACACCGCTCGAGCTCGCGACGCTACCGGTAGAAGAAGTGCCCTGCCCGTTGTGCGACGCCGACGACGGCCGCCTCCTATCGACGCAGCAAGGGCGCTTCGGCGTCGTCAAGTGCCGGCGGTGCGGCCTGGTCCGCCTTTCGCCGCGCCCCACGCGCGAAGCGGCGCGTCGCCTGTACGACGCGACGTACTACGCCGCCGGCGGCTACGACGATTACGTGAAGACCTTCGAGCGCTTCCGCGACGTATACGAACGCCTCTTCGCGAACCGGCTGGCGCTGCTCGGCCACCACGTCGCCGGGCCCGGACGCCTGTTGGAGTGCGGCTGCGCCCACGGCTTCCAACTCGAGTGGCTTCGGCGGCAGGGTTGGGAGGTCGCCGGCAACGACGTCTCGGCCGAGGCCGCGGCGTACGCCCGGCGGCGTTTCGGCCTGGAAGTCGCGGAGACGCCGTTGGAGGAGGCGACGCTCGAGCCGGCGTCCTTCGACGCGGCCTACCTCGTCGACATCGTCGAACCCCTCTACAACCCGGGCGATGCCCTCGCCCACGTCCGCGCGGCCCTCAAGCCGGGCGGCGTCATCCTGGTCCAGGTCCCGTACGAGCTCTACCATTGGGAGAAAATAGGCCAGGCGCTATGGGAGCGGAAAAAACCGGGGACCGTCGCGCCGGACGCGGTCCCCTACCACGTCACCTTTTTCATGCCGCGGACGTTGAAAGCGATGCTCCAAAAAAACGGTTTCGCCATCCTCGCTCGCTACAGCGGCAACTACGGAGCCATCCGCAAGTACCTGTCGCCGCCCAAAATCCGGGTCGGTTCCGCCCTGGAGACTACCGCCCGTTTTATATACTTTAAACTGGGCCTGCGGCCCGCGCTGCAAACGCTCGCTTTATGGTTCAAACAGGGGAGCGGCGTAATTTACGTCGCGACGCCCGCTTGAGTCTTATGGCTACGAAATCGGAAATAGTGACCGCCTTCGCCCCCTGCCGCATAGCTTTCGCCGGCGGCGGGACCGACCTTCCGGCGTACGCGGAGCGCTACGGCGGCGCGGTCCTCTCGGCCGCGGTTAGCCTGGGCGCGCGCGTGCGGGTCCGCCCCCTCGACATTCGCACCG
>JAZGGY010000369.1:0-5277 GCA_036480675.1 bacterium
GTCTCCGACACGAATTCGTCGACGGCGGCGTCCCCCAGGTCGTCGTAGAACCAGACTCTTATTTGACACGGGACGAAGTCCTCCGTTTTACCGATGCCGCCGGGCTCGTTCGACGTCTTGACCTGGCCGCAGGAAGTGCCGCCCACCGACGCCACGGCGGCCGCCAATACGGCGATGGCCAATACCGCCGGTAAGCGGCCGAGCCGCGCGACGGCTCGCGCCGATATCGCGTCGGTACCCATTTTCGCTTCCTTTTCTGTAGTTGTCATTGCGCTCCTCTTAATATTTTACAGTCCCGTACGTTTTATGTCAAGTTAGACGTTAACGGCGGCCGTAACGTTTATCCTTTAACAAACTACCGGCCGTCGGTTATAATAGCGCGTGGCGGCGCGGGAGACGGAGGTACCCTTATGAGTTATCGTGTTTGGGCGGCGGTTGCGTTGTTCGGCGCCGCGGCCGCGGCCTTGGCCGACGTCGACATCTACGTGAGCGGCTCGTACGAGGGGCGCATCGAGGAAGACGGCGACGTCTACGTCGGCGGCTCCTACCGGGGCCGCCTCGAGGCGGACGGCGATGTCTACGTGGACGGCTCGTACGCCGGCCGCGTCGAGAGCGACGGCGACATATATCGCGACGGCTCGTACTACGGCCGCGTCGAGGGCGACGGCGACATCTACGTCGACGGCTCCTACAGAGGGCGGGTGGAGGAGGACGGCGACATCTACCTGGACGGCTCCTACTTCGGCCGGGCGAGCGGGATGTCCTTCGGCGGTACGCCGCTCGTCGCCGCGTACTTGATATTCTTCGGCGGGTATCTGTGACGGCGGGACGCCGCGCCGTTGCCTCGGAAATAATAAACCTCCCCCGGCGGGGGAGGTTTTTTCGTAGGTAATTCGCGCCCCGGTATCGGTCGCTTTCGGCCTTTTTCGCGGGAACCGTGTTAGGGCGAACGAACGGCGAACTCCAGGCCGTGCTCTTCGCTCAGCAAGGTTGTGCCGGCCGGGTTCAATTTGATTGCGCCGGCGCTCCACGTCTGCGACGGCTCGAGCCACCCGTCCACGAATTTGACCGTGACGTCTTGCATGCCGCGCCGCATCTCGACCGGCAACGCGGTGCCGTATCGCACCTTGCGGTCGCCGAACGGCGGGTCGTTGCGGAGGCATTTAACGGCCCAGGCGAAGTCGTCGCGGCCGAATTCGTTTTCGTATTGCACTTCGGGTACGTTCGTCGACGCCTCGTCGTATATGCCGACGAGTACGTCGCCCTCGCGGCTGAGCGCGGCGAAGTAGTTGGTGTGGTCTTGCCGGCCCGTCGGGCCGTAGTGGACGACGCGCACGTCCTCGGACCGGGCGCCCATAGTACGCGCGATCGCGACGAGCCCCTCGCTCGGGCAGTCCGCGCCGACGAAGGCGTCGAAGTTCTTCTGCGCTTCGCGGTAGCCCTCCGGCGCGCGCTCGCAGCTCGCGGCCGCGAGAACGGCGACGAGCACGAGGAACGGAACGGTAACTCGCCGCTTATCGCGCCCCGGTCGCGGGCCGTTTTCGTTTAGTCGCTTCGGCTTGCGGGGCCGAGGCGGAAGCGGAGCGGCCTTCAACGCCGCCCCGGCGAACGTGGTTTTCATCAATAAGGCCTCACGGATTCCGTTAGAAGTTGCGAAGGCCCGGTAAGCACCGGGCCGTTAGGCGGCACCGGGAGTCGAACCCGGGAATAAGGGTTTTGCAGACCCTCGCCTTAGCCTCTTGGCTATACCGCCGGAAAAGCCGCCGGGGTGCGGGCCAAGCCGACTACCGGCGGCGATTCGATGAGCGGGAAACGGGATTTGAACCCGCGACATCCACCTTGGCAAGGTGGCGCTCTACCACTGAGCTATTCCCGCCTGGACGTTGCATATTTACTATCATACGGGCCGGATATTGTCAAGGCCTTCTAGCCGCCGTCGCGCGCGCGGAGGCGGCGGATCTTCTCTCGCACGTCGAGGTAGTCGACGTCGATGGCGTACACTTTGCGGTACTCGTCCAGAGCGCGGCGGTAATCGCCGAGCCGTTCGCAGGCGACGCCGACGTTGTAATACAGGCCTACGGTTTCGTCCTCCGTGACGTCCGGCGTGAGGAGGCCCCTTTCGAATTCCTTGACCGCCATGTCCGGCATTTCTTTCTCCAGGAAGCACAGGCCCAGCATGTTGCAGGCGCGGATGCGCAGGTCGGCCTCGTGGGAGGCGAGCTGGAGGTAGTGGATGGCCTCTTCGGTTATACCCATCTCGAGATACGCCAGGCCGAGGTCGTAGCACACCTGCGGGCTTTCGACGACTTCGACGTCGCCGGCGTCGGGCCGGAAGCCCAGCAGGTCGTCGACGGTTCTAATGGCGCGTTCCGGCGGGAAAGCGGTCTCGCCCGGCGCGAGCTCCGCCTCGGGCGGGGCTTCGTCGGGCGCGGGTATCTCGTCTTTCGTAAGGCTGTTGCCGGTGGGCAGAACCGAAATCACTTGGATGGATTTACCGAGGCTGCTCTGCGCCTCTTCGTTTCCGGGGTCGATTTCGATTATTTTAGAGTAGAGGGAGAGGGCCCGCTCTTTTTCGCCGCGCTCTTTCGACAGTCGCGCGAGGTCGACCATCCGCGCCACCATCTCGTTTTTAAATCCCAATCGGCCGTAAATTTCTATAAGTTTCTTCAGCGCTGCGGCGTTGTCTCCCTTGAGGGTTGCTACGGCCTCGTAATCCTTGGCCGCGGCGATGAAGTTCCCGGTTTCCTCGTTGACGCGGCAAGCGCGCAGGTAGGCGTCCACCGCTTCCGCCAGCGAATTGCGTTTGGCGTAAAGCCGCCCCAGCGCCTCCCACGCGCCCACTTCGTCAGGATTCTCCTCCAATACCTGGAGGTATATATTGACGGCCTTTTGCGATTGCCCCCCCTGCTCGTAGAGGTCCGCCAGGCGGTAACGGAGCGTAAGGCGGTCCGGCACCTGCGCCATCGCGTCTCGTAGGACGTCGACCGCGTCTTCGGCCAGGCCCTGGGTCAGGAATTCATCGACGGCCTCGAGATATGTCGATACCGCCCGCGATTTGTTGCCCACCCGCGCCAGGAGTTCGGCGAGTTTCTTCCGGGCTTTGATGTCGAGGAGCTGGTACTCGTCGACTTTGTAGTAATACTTGATCGCCGTCATCAGGTCGCCGCCCGCCTCGCACTTGTCGGCGTACCGGAGGTATTCGGCGCACGCGGCCGATATACGGCCGTCTCGCACGTACTCTTGGGCCCGCGCGAGGTAGGGGTCTTCGACCGCTTTCCTTTCGTCGTTTTCCGGTGCCATCGCGCCCCCTCGGTTAGTCTTGCGTAACGGCGACGAGCTTTTCGCCGTCACGTTGCGCCGCGGCGACGGGAAGTGCGTCGACTTGGCTGCAAAACGCCAGGTCCTTTTCGAAGCCGAGGCCGGCGAGGTGCCGCCCGTGGTTGCAGGTCCTCAGAAGCCGGCGTACGTCGGCGGCGTAATTTTTCCAACAGAGGTAGGCCATAACTGTAGCATCGTCGGCCTCGTACCGGTAGATTTTTAACAGCGACGCCGCTATCAAGCCCGCGCAGCAGACGTCTTCCAGCGACGGCGCGCCCTCCTTGCCGGCGCAGCACAGGACGACGGGTTCCGCGCCCTTCGCGACGGCCGCGGCCGTGGCGCTGGCGTTGACGAACGACGCTGCGTACAGGCGCGACGCGCCGCGACACAGCTCCAGCGCCGCTGTCCCGTTGGAGGTGCAGAGTATTAAGGACTTACCGGCTACCCGTTCCGCGCCGTACTCGAGCGGCGAGTTACCCAGGTCGAAGCCGGGTACCTTTAGGCCGCCCCGCTCGCCGCCCAAAAGCGGTTCTTCGCCCCGGCGCTCGAGCTCGGCCCGCGCCTCGAACGCCTCGTCGACGTCCGTTCGGGGGATGACACAGGCGGCGCCGTGGCCGAGCGCGGCCGCGACGGTGGAGGTGGCGCGCAGGACGTCGACGACGACCGCGCACGCGCCGGCGACGTCCTGGCCGCGCGGCGGCGCGCCCGTGAGCCAAGTGCGTAGCGGTAGCGGCGCCATAACGTTCGGGTATCCCCTATTGCCCTTTGCTCTTTATCTCGCTCGCCTCGAGTTCGGCGATGAAGGCCGTTGATATCTCGCCGTCTTTGAACATGCCGGATTGGACTACGCGATAGTGAAACGGGATGGTGGTCGGAACTCCCTCGATGGTGGTTTCGGCGAGCGCCCGCGCCATGCGCGCGATGGCTTCGTCGCGGTCGGCCGCCCACACGATGAGTTTGGCGAGCAGCGAGTCGTAATACGACGGCACGACGTATCCGGGGTAGATGTGCGTATCGACGCGGACGCCCGGGCCGCCCGGCGCGATGTAGTTCACGATGGTACCGGGCGCGGGGCGGAAGTCGTGGTTCGTGTCCTCGGCGTTGATGCGGCACTCGATGGCGTGGCCTTCAATCGGCGGCGGATTTTTGGCCAGGCTTCCGCCGGCCGCGAGGCGCAGCTGTTCCTTTATGATGTCGACCCCGGTCACCATCTCGGAGACCGGGTGCTCCACCTGCACGCGGGCGTTGACCTCCATAAAGTAGAAAGAGCCGTCCTCTTGGACCAGGAACTCTATGGTGCCGGCGGAGCGGTAGTTCACGGTCCGGCCGGCGGCGACGCCCGCGGCCAATATCTTTTCGCGAGTCTTCTTCGGCAGCGCCGGCGCGGGGGACTCCTCGATCAACTTCTGGTGGCGCCGCTGGATCGAGCAGTCGCGTTCGCCCAGGTGGATGACGTGGCCGCGGCCGTCGCCCAGGATCTGGACTTCGACGTGACGCGCGCGCGGGACCAATTTCTCTATGTAAACTTCGGGGTTGCCGAAGGCGGCCTCGGCCTCGACTGAGGCGGTGGCGAAAGCCTTCGCCAGGGCCGCGGGGGTATGGACGACCCTCATGCCGCGGCCGCCGCCCCCGGCGACGGCTTTCACCATCACCGGGTAGCCCACCTCTTCGGCCACGTCCAGCGCGTCGTCTTCGGTTTTGACGGGGCCCTCGCTCCCCGGGACGATCGGGACGCCGGACCGGGCCATTAACCGGCGCGCCGCGGCCTTGTCGCCCACGTCGGTTATGGTCTCGTACGTCGGCCCGATGAAGGCGAGGTTGGAGGCCTCGCACGCCTCGGCGAAGTAGGGGTTTTCGGCCAGGAAGCCGTACCCCGGGTGAACGGCTTGAGCGTCGGTGACTTCCGCCGCGGCGATAATACGCGGGACGTTGAGGTACGACTTGGCGCTGTCCGGCGGG
>JAZGGY010000370.1:0-2510 GCA_036480675.1 bacterium
GGCGCGCCCACTCGGGGCCGTACTCGTACGCCGGCCCCACCGTCTCGACCGTCGCTTCTTCGCCGCCGGCGGGCGCCGACGCGGCCGCCGTGACAGCGGCCCCCGCTTCGGGCGCCGGGACGATCGAGAACAACGTCGGCCCGGTTACAGCGCCGGCGGACAACTTGAGGGACGCCCGTTCACCGCCCACCGTGCCGCCGCGCGCCGTCAGGAAGCCGGCGGCGAAGTACTTTTGGCCCGATACTACGTTACCGGCGTCGTCCGCGCCCCGCCAATCTACGAAACCCTCGCCGGCCGCGCCGCCGTTAATGTCGTAGGTGCCGACGTACGCGTACCCGGGCTTGGCGACGGCGAGTTCGACCTTTTTCCTGGAGATTTCCTGTTCCCCGCGCTTTTCGAAGACGACGTCGGCCTCGGCGCCGAAGAGCTTCTCGTCGGCCCCCAGTAGTATTTTCAGCGCGGCGGGGTTAGCCTGGGGGCGCGCTACGGCGACGGCGATCGCCGGCGGCCTGGAATCGTTGGTGGCGAGGAAGCTGTATTTGAACCTCAATTCGGTCCCCTCGTACGCGGGACAATTGACGACGGTCGTGATGGATTGGTATTGGGAGGGGTTCTCTATTCTTACTATGCACTTGTCGCCCGGGCTGAATAGGGGCGACGCGGCGCCGGCGGAGCCGTCGAGGTCGGTCCAGGTCGTGCCGTTTTTGGTAACCGTGGCCCAGCCGCCCCAGTCTTTCGACGCCGGCTTATTGACGGCCGCGGCTTTCACCTTGAGCACCGCGGCGCGCCAAGGGGGCGGCGAATCGAAGCGGTAGTACCCGGCGCCGAGGTAATTCATAAGCGCGCCCGGGCCCGGCTCGAAATTTACGACCGGGTAGGCGGTCCACACGTTTTGAGGTTGGAGGGTGGGGTACTTGGCGCCGTATCGGTAGTGGCGGCCGTCGTCCCGTTGGCCGGTGAACCAATTCCACGCCGTAAACAATTCGAAAGCTTCTTTGAACGCTCGCCCCTCGGCGAAGGCGCTCGAGCGGTCGTGGATATCGACGACGTACGTTACGGCTCCTTCGCTGGAACGGTCGAGTCCCGGCTCGCCGGTGTACCAGGCGTCGCCTTTGCTGGTGGCGCGCCAGACGCGCCGGATTAGCGGTTCGTCGCCGGCGGGGCGCGGCTTCCACCCGGGAGCGACCCAGTACCGGTTGCTCCAATCCTCCAGAAAATATATGAACGGGGTGCCGTGTTGCGTCAGCGGCGCGAGCGGGTTTTCAAATAGGTCGTCGAAGAAAGCGCCGCCCGGGACTTCGGGCGATTTGGGTTTATAGACGTGGTCTATTAACCACGACTTGGTGCCGGCCGCCAACCACCGTGGTATAACCGTTTCGCTGGTTTCGGCGGCGTCGAACATGTACGTTACCGCCACACCCCACAGACTCGCCGCTATGCGGGGCGAATCGTATTCGTCGTAAGCGTTGCTGACGTTGAAATAGGCCGAGTAACAACTCCGGGCCGAGGCGGGGAACGGGCCGAAGGCGTACGTTATCCCCTTCAATCCGCCGGTGAGCTTGCCGCAGTAAGCGTCCCACCGATTGCTGCCGCCGTAGTCCTCGTCTTCGCCGGGCCAGTTCAACGCCGGGTAGTAATCGCGGATGGGCAAATACTGCCCCTCGCGCGGGTCCGGATGGTAGAACCAGTTGTCGGCCTGGGTATTGTAGAGCGACCACTCGAAGTTGGTCCCGATCCATTCCACGACGTCCGGGAAGCCGTTGCGGTCGCGGTCCCGCTGGTCTTGGAGGGCGTTCGGCCCCTCTATTACGTACCAAACGCGAAAGTTGCCGGTGGGCGTATCGTAGTGGTATTTGGGATAACCGCTGTACCGCGTGTCGCCCCACGCGCACGCGCGGTACTTCCCCAGCTCGTCCAGCTCGAGCTTAATAATTCGCAAACGGCCGCCGCCCGAGTCGCCGGCGAAAGCGGCCGTCGCGTATAGTACACCTATTGCAAAGACGATCCGGTTTATTTCGCGCACGGAGGCCCGCCCCCTGTACTTCCTGAATAACCGATGCCGCGCTTACCCGTTGAGCATATCGTATAGCCGCGTCAAAGTCAAGTGCCGGACCCGTCCCGACATCTTTCGGCCCCGGCGTACGGCGGTTAACGGGCGCCGCCGGGCCGGGAGGTTTCCGGCGTTGGTCCCTCCGGGTATAAGTAATCGGCAAGGCCGGGTTGTTCCGGCGAAACGGCCAGCGATTCCTCCCAAAATCGCCTTGCCCTTTCGGCGTCGCCCAGCTTAAGGTACGCCGTCGCGACCTCGTTCAGCAGGCTTGAGTAGTTCCTTTTAAACATTTCCGCGTCGTGGCGGTACCGCTCCATCGCGGGTAGGAACTCGAGGTAGACGGGGATGGCCTTTTCGGGATACCCGTTGGCGTTATATATCGACGCTATCAGCAGTGCGATGTTGGCGTCTTTTACGTTGGCGCGCTCGGCGACGGCGAGGTTGCGGAGGGCGACGTCAT
>JAZGGY010000371.1:0-10357 GCA_036480675.1 bacterium
GTCAGCTCGCGCTGGCGGCGGCGCAGGCCGAGGCCGGCCGGTCCGCGTCCGCCAAACAGTACTTGCGGCAGGCCGCGCGCAACGCCGAAGAGTTGCCTTCGTTTAACGTCGAGCCGTATTACGAATACGCCTCGGGCCGGGTGGCGTTGGCTGCCGGCGACGAGGCCGAAGCGTGCCGGCGTTTCGCGGCCGCCGCGGCCGGAGCCAAGAAATCGCCCGAACCCTACTTGCCGCTCCGGGCGCGGCTGCGGCTGGCGGGGGCGTGCGCCGCCGCGGGCCGGTTGAAGCGAGCGGAACGGGCCGCGGCCGCGGCGAGCGAATTGCTCGGTAAAGCGCCGGGGCGCCGGTTCGCCGGCATATGCCACCACGTGAACGGCTCGATAGCCGCGGCGCGTGGCGAGCGGGCGAAGGCCACCCGTCAATTTAAAAAAGCCGTAGATATATTGGCCGTGACCGACACCCTCGCCGCCGCCCAGGCCCGGGCCGATTTCGGCGCGTACCTGGCCGACGCGGGGGACGCCCAACGCGCTCTGCCGCTGCTCGTCGCCGCCGCCACGTATTTTGAGAATTTGGGTAACAAGAAGAAAGCGAGCCGCGTCCGCGCCAAGGCCGAAACGAAAAAGACGCGCCGCGGCCGTAAACGCAGCGCGAGGTAAATCATGACCGAGAAGATCGATATCCGCGGCGCTCGCGACATGCCGCCCATGGCCAAGAGCCTGGGGAGAATGTCCTGGAACCTGACCGGCTCGTGGCGCAACGTCACGCCGGTTATAGATTACGAGAAATGCACTATATGCATGCTCTGCTGGAAGTTCTGTCCGGACCTGGCCATATCTTGTGCCGAGCCGCCGGAGATAATACTCGACTACTGTAAAGGCTGCGGCGTCTGCGCCGAGGAGTGCCCGGTTAACTGCATAGAGATGAGAGAAGGTCTTTAACGCGGGGAGCTTTGCCTCTCCTCCAGCTCTTTGCGAAGGGTCAAACTATGAAACAAGTCGTAACAGGCAACCACACCGTCGCGCACGCGGCCCGCGTGGGCCGGGCGCAAGTGGTCTCGGCGTACCCCATCACGCCCCAGACGCAGGTGGTGGAGAAGATCAGCGAGTTCGTGGCCGACGGTATCATGGACGCCAAGTTCATAAAAGTGGAGAGCGAGCACTCGGCGATGGTGGCTTGCATCGGCGCCTCCGCCGCGGGCGTCCGCACCTTCACCGCGACGTCGGCCCAGGGCCTGGCGCTGATGCACGAGGTCCTCCACTGGGCCGCCAACGCCCGCTTGCCCGTCGTGTTGGCGAACATCAACCGCGCCATGGGGCCGCCCTGGACCATCTGGACCGACCAGATCGACAGCCTGAGCCAGCGCGACACCGGCTGGATGCAGTTCTACGCCGAGTCGAACCAGGACATATTCGACAGCATAATAATCAGTTTCAAAGTCGCCGAACAGGTATTAATGCCGGCGATGGTAGTGCTGGAGGCGTTCTTCTTGAGTCACACCGCGGAGCCGGTGGATTTCCCGGAGCAGGAAGAGGTCGACCGCTTCCTGCCGCTCCGCGTCGCCACCCACACCGTCGACCCCGAGCACCCCGCGGCGTTCGGCGGCCTTACCGGCCCGGACCACTACTACGAGCTCAAGTATATGGAACACAACGCCATGCTGGAGGCCGAGGAAGTCATAAAGCGGGTCACGCAAGAGTACGGCGACCTCACGGGTCGGTATTACAAAATGGCCGACCCCTACCGGTGCGAGGACGCTGAGACGGTCCTCGTCGTTTCCGGCGGCGTCGCCTCGACGACCAAGGACGCGGTAGACGAGGCTCGAGCCGCGGGCAAGAAACTCGGCTCGCTGAAAATTTGGGCTTTCCGGCCTTTCCCCCGCGAGGACGTTCGGGAGTTGCTACTGGGGAGAAAGAGGGTCGCCGTCGTGGACCGCAACATCTCCTTCGGCCAGGAGGGGATCTTCTGCACCGAGGTGAAGGCTACGCTCTACGGCCGGGACGGCGCGCCGCCGGTGTTGGGGTTCGTTGCCGGCCTCGGCGGCCGCGATATCAAAGTTCACGACCTGTTGGCCATCGCCGAGGCCGCGGAAAAAGACGATTGTCCCGAATTCAATTGGTACGGCGTCAAGCCCTGACGGCCCGGGCCGCGCCTTATTCCTTTCTTTAAGGGGTACCGTAATGGCTGAAGTTCCGAAGAAGTTAACGATACCGCCCGAGGAATATATGTGCGCCGGGCATCTGGCCTGCCAGGGGTGCGGCGCCGCGCTGGCGATGCGGTACGCGCTCAAGGCGTTGGGGCCCAACACGGTGTTCACCGTCCCGGCGTGCTGTTGGTCCGTTATCGACGGCCCGTTCCCTTATACCACGCTGGGGGTTCCGCTTTTCCACATCGCGTTCGAGGCCGCGGCGGCTTCGGCGTGCGGCCTTGTCGCCGGTTTGGAGATAATGGGGAAAAAAGGCGTAAACGTAGTAGCCTGGGCCGGCGACGGCGGCACCGCCGATATCGGCATCCAGGCGCTCTCGGGTGCCGCGGAGCGCAACGACAACATCCTCTACATATGCTACGACAACGAGGCATACATGAATACGGGCGTGCAGCGCTCGAGCTCGACGCCCTGGGGCGCGTGGACGACGACGACGCCGGCGCGTCACTTTAAGAAACGGCCCAAGAAGGACCTCGTCGATATTATGGTGGCCCACCAAATTCCGTACGTCGCCACGGCGGCGATGGCCTTCCCCGAGGACCTTGTGGCCAAGGTGGCCAAAGCCAAGGACATCGAAGGGATGAAGTACCTACAGATTTTCGCGAGTTGCCCGCCGGGTTGGCGGATGGCGCCGGAATATTCCGTGAAGTCGGTGCGGCTTGCCGTCAATACGCGCGTGTGGCCGCTTTTGGAAGTGGACCACGGCGTTTATAACATAAACCGCAAACCCCGTAAGTACACGCCGGTTGCGGAGTATTTAAAGTTGCAAGGCCGCTTCGCTCATCTCACCGAAGAGCAGGTCGGGGAATTTCAGGGGATGGTCGACCGGAACTGGAAACGGTTGTTGTTCCTCGAGAAGTCGACGCACGAGATGGCGGGCGTACCGCTGAAGGGCGATAAGGCCGCGGCGTCGAAAGGCAAGGAGACCGAAGCGGCGGCCGGTTAAAGTTGGGTCGCGGAAAGGGGGCATGGATTGTGCTACGTGCGTTGGTTATAGCGGCAATTGCGTCGGCCCTGGCCGGCGTCGTACAAGGCGTAGTTTATGACACCCACGAGAAGACGGCTTTGTCGCCGGCGATCGCGGTGGAAGACGGCGACGTTTACTTGGCTTGGGCGCGCCTCGACCCCATGATGAAGTTCGCCCGGTTCGAGTTGTCCACCAGCCGCGGGGGCGAGGCCTACGCACAAGCGTCGCAGGCGTTGACTTCCCGCACCAACGACCCTTTCGCCATGGTCGTCGGGGACGGGGCCATTTTCCTGGGGTTTGTCGATTACCGTACCGCGAAGGTGCAACTGCTGCGGTACGCGCCCAAGGGGAAGACTAAATTCAAACGGAGCTATACGCGTAGCACGCAAATTAAACCCAAGGGCGGCGTGAGCTTGGCGTTTGACGACGGCCGGCTCTTCTTGGGTTATACCGACGCCGACGACGAATTCGTACGGATCGTCTCGTACAAGGTATCGCGCAGCGGGAAGATATCGCGCGAGAACGAGCGCAAACTGGCGGAGTGCGAAACGGTCGTCGGCTCGTCGATAGCGCTTCATGACGGCCACTTGCTCGTCGCTTGGATCAATTCGGACGAAAAATATATGTTGACGACGTACGCCGTGGACAAGTCCTCCAAGGGCCCCAGCTACAGGCATTTGAAAAATACGCGCACCGAGATCAGGGTCAATACCAACCCGATGGACAAGCCGGGGTTGGCCGCGGCGGGGGACGAGGTGTATCTGGCGTACGTCGACCGGAACGACAAGACGGCGCACGTCAAGTTTTACACGTTGGAGGCCGACGGCCTGTTGCGCTCCGCGGGGGAGACGCGCGTTAACGAGCGGCCCGCCCAACCGGTTTGCATCGCCGCCTCGACGGATAAAGTGTACGTAGCGTTGACGGACGCCAACAAGGACTTGATGATCGCTGAACAGTGAGTGCGGCGCGCGCTACGTGATTTCGAAAACCGGCCGCGAGGGCCGGTTTTTCGTCGACGGGGGGTAACGTCGCGTCGCCGCGTCCCGGTGAGGCCGTGCGTTTAGCGTTTATCCGTGCGCCCGGAGGGTGTGGGAGCCGGGGTCGCCGAGCCGGGGGTGCCCGCCGGCGCGCCGGCCTTCGCGGCTTCTCCCGTCGGTTTCTTCTCGGTTTCCTTTTTAGCGTGGCGTTCCTTTTGACCCATGTCGCAATAGCCGTCGAGGATCGCCGATTCGCCCACGATCAGGTTTTTGGTTTTAACGTTACCTACGAGTTCGGACTTGGCCTGTAGCTCCAAGCTCTCGCGCGCCGTGACGTCGCCCTGCACTTTACCGCCGATGACGGCTACGTTGGTTTCGACGTTGGCTTCGATTACGGCCTCTTTGCCGACGAAGACCGAGTCCGCTTTTATCTTGCCTTTAAACCTCCCGTCCACCTTTAGGCCCCCCGCCACTACGATTTCGCCTTCGCACTGCGAGCCTCTGCCGATGATAGAGTTGAGTTTACCATCGCCGGCGGAACTTGCGTCTTTTCCGAACATTCGTATTAAGCTCCTTTCAAAAAAAGTTGTCGCTGCGGAAGCTATACTTTAAGGTTTCGTTTTCTATTGCGGCGGTTCCTCGGGCGGCGGGGGCGGTTCCTCGCCGCCGGCCTCTTCTTCGCCGGCCGGGATTCCGCCCTCGCGCTCTTCGCTTACGGGCTTTTCCTCTTGCGGCGGTGCTTTCTCCGGCGGCGGCGGGGGCTCCTCTTCCTCGCCTTTCTCGGCCGGCGTTATGTACTTGGCCGGGTTGACCGGCACGCCGTGGAGGCGGATCTCGTAATGGAGGTGTGGGGCGGAGCTCCGGCCCGTACTGCCGACGAGCGCTATGACGTCGCCGCGTTTCAATTTTTGGCCCACGCGTACTTTCAGCTCGCGGTTGTGGCCGTAGAAGGTGCTGTAGCCGGTCAGGCCGTGTTGGACGATGACGAGGTTGCCGTAAATCGGGTCCTTGCCCGCGAACGTTACGACGCCGGGCGCCGTCGCCGCGACGGCCGTTCCTTCGGGACAGGCGACGTCAAAGCCGCTGTGGAAGGAGTGGCCTTCCAGGCCGGCGTTTTCGCCGAACCCCCGCGTTACCCAGCCGTTTTCCACCGGATTGCCGTCGGGAGCCTTCAGCGTTATGCCGCGCCGCGACGTGGCCAATTCCCGGAATTGTCGGATACCCTCGGCCGCCGACAAGAACTCGCGCCCGGGTTCGCCGCCCTCCACCGATACCGGCGCGAGCTCTCGGGTCGCCTCGCGTTCCCCCGCGATGACCATCAGTTTATCCTCGACCACCTCGAGCTCGGTTATTTTCTTCTCGATCGCGGCGATGCGGGCCACCTTCTCCTTGAGCTGGCCGTTCTGGCGGCGGAGCAATTCCAGCTCGCCGAGTTTGGCCTCGTCCATGGCCTGGTTCACTACCAGACCCACGATAAGGATAAAGACGATCGACGCCAAGATGACGAGGGCGTAGAAGTATCTGAGCTGCATGCGGAAGGTCAACGTTCCGGAGCGGTCCTCCGGCGCGATGACGACGTTAATATGCCTGCGTCTACCCATGTCAATCCAACGTATCCGCGATGAGGCGGGTCAGCACGTCGTCGGCCGTGACGCCTTCCGCCTCCGCGATGAAGTTCAAAACCAGCCGGTGGCGCAGCACCGGTTTGACCAACCTTTCGACCTCGTCGAGCGTGACGGCGAAGTTGCCCGACAAGAGCGCCGCGGCCTTGGCCGCCAAAATCAGGTGTTGCGCCGCCCGCGGCCCGGCTCCCCATTTGACCCATTGGTTCACGTAATCCGGGGCCCCGGCGTCCGGGCGCGTCTTACGGACCAGGGCGGTGGACTTCTCGAGCACGTCGGCGGGGAGAGGGACTCGCCTCACGAGCTTCTGGTAGGCGAGGATGTCGTCGGCGGCCAGCACCGGCTCCGGCTCCGGTCGCGGCGCCGCGGTCGTCGCGGCCACGATCTCGGCTTCCTCTTCGGCCGAGGGGTACGGCACCAGGATGTTCAGCATGAACCGGTCGAGCTGCGCTTCGGGAAGGGGATAGGTTCCCTCCTGTTCGATCGGGTTGCGCGTCGCCAATACGTAGAACGGCTTGGGCAATTCGTGCGTAGCGCCGCCCACCGTGACCTGGCCCTCCTGCATAGCCTGGAGGAGGGCGGCCTGCGTCTTGGGGGGCGTGCGGTTTATCTCGTCGGCAAGTACGACTTGCGCGAATATGGGGCCGTGCACGAAGCGGAAGTGGCGGCGTCGATCGGCGTCTTCCTCCAGGACTTCGGTCCCGGTGATGTCCGCGGGCATCAGGTCCGGCGTGAACTGTATCCTGGAGAACGAGAGCTCGAGCGCGCGCGACAGCGTCGAGACCAGCAGCGTCTTGGCGAGGCCCGGTACGCCGGTGAGTATGCAGTGGCCGCCGGCCAGGAGGCCGGCCAATACTTCGAATATAACGTCGCGCTGGCCGACGATGACTTCGCCGACGGCGTTCTCGAACTTGGCCAGCGCGGCGTTCATCTCGCGCGCTTGCGTTACTTCGTCTTTAATCACAACGGTTTAACCCGCGAGGCGAAACTAAGAACCGTATGATAGGCTATAATGGCCGAACTGTCAAGGGCGTTAAGGGGCCGCGAAGAGTGCCTCGGCGGCGTTCCGGCTGCGGGCCGGCTTTGCGCCGCGGCCCGCCGGCGCGCGAGAGTTGCGCCGTGGGATTACGACCCGATATTGTCGCCTTGACTTCGGCCCCAGAATAAAGCTATAATTAGAGGACTAAAACTCGCCCTTTGCGTTAATCGAAACCGCCCGTGGGAATGGCGCGACTTCTGCGGGCCGGACTAAAGGAGTTCGGCGTGAAAACATCGTTAATATTAGCATTATTAGTGGCGGGGGCGTCTTTTGCGGCGCCCAACGTTGCGCCCCGGCTCGCGGCCCACCTGGAAGAGGTCTCGGCCGGCGAGCTCGTGCGCGTTATGATCGTCATGGAAGAGCAGATGCCCCAGGACCGGCTAATGGCGTTGACGGACGGCCTGAGCCGTGACGAGCGGCGCGTGGTAGTGGAGCACGAGTGCTCGCGGTTGGCCGACTCGAGCCAGCGCGAGGTACTCGCCTACGTGAACGAGCGGGCCGCCGCGGGCCACGCCGCGGACGTGGCGTCGCTGTGGATCGTGAACGCGGTGACGGCGCGCGCCGACCGCGAGACTATCGAACGGGTATCGACGATGCCGGGCGTCGCGTCCGTGATCTGGGACGAAGATATCCCGGTGGAATTGCTTGAGGACGTCGTCGACGGCCCCCAGGACGAGATAGTGTGGGGCGTGAGTAAAATCAAAGCGCCCGACGTTTGGAACGCGGGCTACAACGGTACCGGCATCGTCGTGTGCGTCTGCGACGGCGGCGTCAACTACAACCACGTTGACCTCAAAGACCATATGTGGACTAACTCCTCCTACCCCAACCACGGCCGCAACTTCTCCGGCGGCGACCCCCACAATACGATGGACTACAGCGGCCACGGCACCCACGTTGCCGGGACCGTCGCCAGCGACGGGACCGCCGGTTCGCAGTGCGGCGTCGCGCCCGAGGCCCAGATAATGATAGCCAAGTTGGGCGGCGCCTCCAGCACGTGGTGGGCCGCCTGGGAGTGGGCCATAACCGAGGGGGCCGACGTCATCACGCAATCCTGGTCGAGGAAATACCCCCAGTATCCGGCGTACGGCCTGCACCGCGCGGCGAGCGAGAAGATACTGGCCGCGGGCGTCGTACATGCCAATTCCACCGGCAACCAGGGCGGCCAGGTCAACCAGGGTTACCCCCTGCCGTTCAACATCCCCGCGCCCGCCAATTCCCCGCCGCCGTGGCTCCACCCGGACCAGAAGCTCCGCGAGGGCAAGGCCGGGACCATCGCCGTCGGCTCCACGCAGCCGGAAGACTGGCGCGTCGGCTCCAGCGGCCGCGGCCCGTCTTGTTGGGATAAGGACCGCCTTTCTACCTTAGGCCCTTACGACGACTACCACTGGGACCCGGGCATGGGCCTCCTCAAGCCGGACGTAATGGCGCCGGGTTCTGGTATTAAGTCGTGCGATTACATCAATACGAGCGGGTACACTAATAAAAGCGGGACGTCTATGGCGACGCCGCACGTCGCCGGCGCCGCGGCCTTGCTCCTCGATTACCTGGATACGCTGCCGCCAGCGCAGATACAGAAGGCCCTCGAGCTCACGGCGGCGAAGGTATTCCCGGGCCATACGAAGGGTAAGAAAATGAACGACTACGGCGCCGGCCGCATCGACGTCCTCGCGGCGCTCGAACTACTCAAGAAGTCCATCGGCATCGACCTCAAATACTTCCGCGCCGCGGCGCTGGAAGACCGCGTTCGCCTGGCGTGGGGCTGCGAGAGCGGCGCGTACGCCGGCTTTAACGTGTACCGGGGAACCGGAACGGGCGCGGCCGACGCCGGCCGCGAGCGCCTTAACGCCGAGCTTATAACGGGCCGGACGCCGTTCGCGTACGAGGACCGCGACGTCGTCGCCGCGACGACGTACAATTACTGGCTCGAGGTAATCCCGACGACGGGTAAAGCGGAGCTGTTCGGGCCGGCGCCGGCTACGCCGGGCGTCAAGACGGCGTTCGCCTTCGCGCTCGAGCCCAGCTACCCCAACCCGACGACTACCGGAGCGACGATAGCGTTCTCGCTGCCGGTGGGGGTGTCGGGAGATTACGAGCTGGCGATATACGACCTCGCCGGGCGGAGAGTGCGGACGCTCGCCGCCGGCGCGGGCACGCCGGGCCGCCACGAGGTAGTTTGGAACCTGGCCGACGACGCCGGCCGCGACGTGGCGCCGGGCGTGTACGTGTATCGCCTCAACGCGTCCAACGGCAGCGCCGCGCGCCGGATGGTGGTCACGCGTTAGAGACGAGCACGGACGGACGAGAAAAGCGGCCCATTTGGGTCGCTTTTCTACTTTATAATATATTATAATATTCTACTGTAGGTGTGGATGACTGCGGCGAGCGGCGGCAACCGGCGGTTTCGTCTTGATTTATTGTCGCGGATAAATTATAATTAAACATATAAGGTATAAACCCATCTCAAAACGTGAGTCGCTGTGGGAACGAGAAGGCTCCACGGATTAACCGGAGGAAAGAAGATGAAGCGATTATTGGTATTAGTTACGCTGGTGGGCGCCGTCGCGTACGCCGCGCCCAACGTCACGCCGGAGCTCGCGGCGCACCTCGACGGGGTCGGCGCGACGGAGCTTGTGCGCGTCCTCGTTGTAATGGAGGAGCAGGTGCCACAGGACCGGCTCATGGCGTTGACGGACGGCCTGACGCGCGACGAACGCCGCGTGGTCGTCGAGGCCGAGTGCTCGCGGTTGTCCGACTCGAGCCAGCGCGACGTGGTGGCGTTCCTCGAGGGACGCGCCTCGAGCGGCCGCACCGCGGACGTTATGCCGCTCTGGATAGTGAACGCGGTGGCCGCGCGCGCGGACCGGGATACGGTCGAAGTAGTCTCGGCGATGCCGGGCGTAGCGTACGTCCACTGGGATAAGGAAATCCCGGTCGAATTACTGCAGGACGTCGTCCCGGCGTTCGAGGACGAGATCGCCTGGAACGTGACGAAGATAAAGGCGCCGGAAGTTTGGAACGAGGGCTACGACGGCACGGGCATAGTGGTCTGCGTCGCCGACGGCGGCGTTAACTACAACCACCGCGACCTCGCCGACCATATGTGGACCAAGACCGGCTACCCCAACCACGGCCGCAACTTCGACGGCGGCGACCCCAACAACACGATGGATTACAGCGGCCACGGGACCCACGTCGCCGGGACCGTCGCGAGCGACGGCACCGCCGGCTCGCAATGCGGCATGGCTCCCGACGCCCAGATAATGATAGCCAAGTTGGGCGGCGCCTCGAGCACGTGGTTCGCCGCTTGGCAATGGGCCATAAGCGAAGGGGTCGACGTCATTACCTCGTCCTGGTCGAAGAAATACCCTAACTATCCCGCCTACTACTTACACCGCCAGGCCAGCGAGAAGACGCTGGCCGCGGGCGTCTTCCACACCAACTCCATCGGCAACCAGGGCAACCAGACCGGCTCCTATCCCATCCCGTTCAACATCGCGACGCCGGGCAACGTCCCGCCGCCCTGGCTCCATCCGGACCAGACTTTGC